>URWL01000334.1 GCA_900551465.1 uncultured Blautia sp.
GCCGGTAATATCTTTTAGTTCTTTTACAGGATTTTCCATTTTTGCTGTATTTACATAAATCAGTTCCACCCCGTTCTCAGCAGCAAAGGATTCCGGAATTACTTCTCTTGCACGGGCGATCTTTGCATCGTCAATATCCGTTACAACAATTCTTTTTGGCTTATTTTCAAACTGGATCCCGTAGCTGACAGCTCCCAGTCCCATAGGACCGCATCCTCCGAGAATAATAATGTCTCCGTCCGCCTTTGTACCGCCTGCCAAATCGTGATTTCGTTTGTTTGTGTGATAGTTTCCGTGATATCCGCCGATAATACAGCTCATAGGTTCTCCAAGTGATGCCTCAAAGAAACTGTCACCGTCGTACGGCATCAGGCAGCCAAGCTCCATAACCTCGTGAGGAATAATGCAGTAGGTGCAGGCTCCGCCGAAATATTCATAAGAGTATCCCGGAGATGCCAGGCTTCCTTTGTAATTTAATGCCGGCTGCTGGGCAAATTTCATGCCGGGTTTAAACTGATCCTTCCATTTTTCGCCAACTTTTACGATAACTCCGGCAAATTCATGGCCCACGATAATCGGGTTTGTATCGATATTCTGAGGGGCTCTTTTATGTTTTTTGCCCTGTTCTGCAAGTTTGTAGGTTGACATGCAGATGCTGTCACTCATTACTTTTACCAGGATTTCGTCATCCTTGATTTCCGGCAATTCAAATTCCTCAAGTCTCAGGTCTCTTGTTCCATACATTCTGACTGCTTTTGTTTTCATGATTTTATTCTCCTTTTTTTTCAATGATTACTTGTTGTGCCAACTGGTCTACCAGCTCTTTCGCAGGCGGTTTTGTTCCAATGGTTGTTACTGCACCTGCGCTTGCAGCGATGCAAAGTCGGGTCATGGATTCATTTTCAAGACCCTGATCCCAGGAATATGCAAGGGCTGCCACCATAGCATCTCCTGCACCTACGGTAGAGTGGGCTTTTACAGAAAGCGCAGGACATCTTACTTCATAGTCTTCTTTTACCAGCAGGGCCCCGCTTTTTCCCATGGATACTGCAACGGTACCGATTCCTTTCTGCCGAATCTTTCGGGCCAGATCAAGCAGTTCCTCCACTGATGCACGATAGTCAAAACCTGCATATTCTTCCAGCTCTACACGGTTTGGCTTGATAATATCCGGGACAGCTTCCAGAGAAGTCCGGAACAGTTTTCCGTCTGCATCCAGAAGTACTTGTGCTCCTTTTTTATGTACCAGATGGGTGATTTCTGCATAGATATTCTGATCAACTCCTTTCGGAATACTGCCTGCCAGAACAAAAAGGGTATCTTCGTCTGCATAGGCTTTCAGCTTCTGAAGAAGCGTCTGAATCTGTTTTTTGCTGATCACAGGTCCCGGTTCATTCAGTTCTGTAACTGCGCCGTTTTTTTCAAATACCTTTGTGTTGGTACGTGTCTCTCCTTCTACAGGGATAAAGTCATTTTTGATTGACTTTTCATTGAGGATATTTTCAATGGTTTTGCCGGCATTGCCTCCAAGAAAGCCCGTTGCAATACTTGTTCCGCCAAGCTCTCGGATGGTTTTGGAAACATTAATGCCTTTTCCTCCTGCATCATATTCTACATTCCGGATCCGATTCAGCCCTCCGGGGATCAACTGATCGATCTCTACAGTTTTATCAATAGCAGGGTTCATTGTTACGGTAATAATCATGTGTTTTACTCCTTTCCGGAAAGAAGAGAATATATAGTATCTACATCTGCTGCAGCCAGTTTTTCAGATGTATCTGCATCCATCATTTTATCTGCGATCACAGACAGGATCTGAAGATGCTCATCTCCTACGCCAGCGATTCCGATCACTATTTTAACGGTATTTCCTCCCCAGTCTGTTCCTTCGGGAAATGTCATGACTGCAATACCGGAAGCCTTGATATCCTTTTTGGCTTCTTCTACTCCATGAGGAAGTGCAAGGCCATTTCCCATAAAGGTAGAAAAGGTTTTTTCTCTTTCCAACATTGCTTCTACATAAGGCGGTTCTACATAACCACTGTCCACCAGCATCTGTCCTACCTGGTGTATGACTTCTTTTTGGGGTGCAGGAACGCATCCGGTTTGAATATTTTTACGGTAAAGCAGTTCTTTTTTTTCTTCTTTTTTCTTTGATCTGAAAAACATATTTTATACCTCCCTGAATATTTTGTACGTGGCTTTTGTTTCTTTCTGATTTAATTATAAGGGGATGGACAGGCAGATTTCAATTTAAAGAAGAGGGAGATTGGCGCCATCCGATAGTGCCAAAATTGTATAAAAAAAGAACCATCTTCATAATGAAAATGGTTCAGATAACAAATGTTCTGCTCTGCCAATTCAGGTTTGAGTCAGGATATATTTGTTGAAATATTTTTTCAGGCACCTGGAAAGTTCATCTCGTATTTCTTCTTTCTCTCCTTTCAGGATCACATCAAGAAAATGAAAATCTTCAATCAAAGTGCTGCTGATATGCCCCAGGATTTCGTTATTGATACGGAGATTGTCATCTATGGGTACAAGCATCACAAAGACTACCTTGATATTTTTGAAATAGGGATCCTGAAAGGAATCCAGATTTCTGGTCATACAGACATGAAAACCGGGACGCACGACTCCTCTGGTTCTGGTATGGAGAAGTGCAAAGCCAAATTCTGCAAAAATCTGGCTGGAGATTTTTTCTCTTTTCATAATATCTTCTCGGATCAGTTCCTGACGGTCAGAATAAGGAGAAAGACGTTCTGAAACAGCAATCAGAAGCTCTTCAAAGGAAATATTTTCATCTGTTTTTATAAATTCCATATATTTGATCACCAGGTTGATCTGTGCTGCGATCAGGTTGATTTCCTCCAGCTGCAGAGTTACCTGATCTGATCTGCTCTGTTTTTCCGGAATACGTTCATATTGATAAAC
>URWL01000335.1 GCA_900551465.1 uncultured Blautia sp.
CGCTTGAACTCTTCTTCTTTATAGAAAAGGAAAATCAAAACACCAAGCGCAATATTGATAACAGAATAAACAATAATAACTGTATTAAGACCAGCACCTGCATTTATTTTTTTGGACACAATGCCAAACAGCGCCAGGATCAGTGCAGACTGGACCATGTTTGTAACGCCGCGTCCGCCTTCAAACAATCCGAATACCCGCCCTTGTTCTTCCGAAGAAGCAATAGAACGAAGTGCCTTGATCAACGCGTTCCAGAAAGTCAGAATTGATGTGATGCCCCAAATTGCATGGATTGCAAACAGTCCCCAGTATCCTGGTCTTAATAAAAGAACTAAACCAAGAACACCTGTCAGTACCAGAGACAGTGTCAGAAGTTTTCTTGCCGGCCAGCGGTCAGCACAGAATCCGCCAAGGAAATATGCAATAACGGCAAAACTTCCGTATGCACTTCCAAGAGCTCCCATCTGTACGTCATTCAATCCAAATTCTATCAAAAATGTGTCATAATAATAGCTTCTGAAATATGGCAATGAGTATACCATTGCGCCAGAAACGACCAGCAAAAATAATGTAAATAAATTCTTCTTAAGCTTTCCGCCTTCAGCTGCTTTACTCATTTGTTTTCCCCCTGTATGTTATTCACTTAATATCCTTATTACTCTTTAACAGGCACAATCTGATCTTCCAGCTTTTTAGAATAGGAAGTCAGAGTTCTGCATCCATCTTTTGTAACCAGAATATCATCTTCAATACGAACACCGCCAACACCTTCAATATAAATGCCCGGCTCGATTGTAAATGTCATTCCTTCTTCCAGAACAAGCTCGTTTACTGCAGTGATATAAGGCTCTTCATGAACACTCAGGCCAAGTCCATGTCCCGTTCTGTGGAGAAACAGCTCGCCATAACCAGCTTCTGTGATCACATCCCTTGCAGCCTTATCGATCTCACAGGCTTTTACGCCAGGTTTTACTTTTGCAATCGCTACAAGATTTGCCTTCAGTACAATATCATAAATCTCAGCCAGTTTAGGATTTCCGATCTTGCCAACAAAGAAGCAGCGTGTAATATCAGACCAGTAATGCTTGTAATAAGCACAGAAATCCATCAGTACGATATCTCCTTCTTTGAATGCATAATCTCCTGTCACACCATGAGGATTAGCGGAATTGTCAGCTGCAAGAACATAGACAATCTGTTCGTCTGTAATAAATCCAGGATATTTTGACATAAAACTAAAAAGCATCATATTCAGTTCTTTTTCTGTCATCCCCGGTTTGATCTGTCCTTTTACATACTCTAACGCCTCATCAACAATTTTCGCTGCCATCTGCATAAATTCAAGCTCAGAGTCATCCTTATACATACGAAGACGGGCAATACAATCTCCGATATCTTCCACTTCACATCCAATGGAATAGAAAATCTCGCCGATCAGCATTGAAAAGTATTTTTTCTCAACTGCCAGTTTTTTACAATTGCCAACAACCTTTTTAATTGTGGCTGCCGGACCTTCTTCATCCGTATATGTATATTCCGGCATTGTCCCCTTCATACAGCCGGTATCCACACTTGGATTGATCATCACTGCTTCCTGCGTATTTGCATCTAACACCAGACTATAATAGCGTTCATATGGAATGATATTTATTCCGGTCAGATAATTCATTGCCATAGGGTCTCCAATGATCGCTTTATCAAATCCTGCCTTCTTCAGCATTTCACAGGCTTTTATCTGTCTTACTCTTATAGCGTCCATAAGGTCACCTCCATAAAACTTATTTCTTTTTTTCACGCACATGATTATTTCACTTATAAATATATCACACAATTAATTTTATCGCAATGATTTTTGTAAGTATTTTACAAATTTCTAAAAAATCGTCGCAATTATTTGGTAAATCCAATGAGCCGATACACCGGCACATAATCCGCCAATGGTATGACTGAAAATCGCTTTTCCAGTCAGTTCTTTACATTTCAGAGAATCCATCATCGCCACATGGGTACTGAGATATCCGCTCCAGCACATACACATAGCTGTAAATACTGCAATATCATTTCCCACTGCGATTCCATCCTGAACCATTTTCGGCACCAGCCCAATTGCCGCACCGGCAGCTCCAAGAGCCGTGATCGGAACTGCCACTCCCTTTGAACTTGTAAATCCAAATAATGGTTCCAGTATAAAACGGAGTTTATCTCCAAGCGCCGGCAAAAGTGCGATACCTTCATACGCAGCTCCAGTATATTCACCGGAAGCTGACGGACCATTTGTCAACATCATAACCAGAGTACAGATCACGACTACGCCCGGAATGATTGCAAGCCCCATATCAACACCTGATTTTCCGCCGTCCAAAATAGCCCCCAGTATACGATTTCCCAGAGAGCCGCTGCGGATCTCACGTTCATTGCCTCCCATCTGATGTTCAATATCTGACTGCACACAGCTTTCTTCTTTTCCAAAGGTTTTTGCTGTAAAAAACAGCATAATACGAACGCTGACAATACTGCCTATCACTGCTCCCAGATTTCCGATCAGAGCCGGTATGATAAAGGTTCCGCCAGCAGGATTTTTTATCCCGATCATAAATGTGGTAATCACAAGTCCCATGCCAAATGCTGTCCCGATATTAGTCAGCGCCGGAAACTGATACTTTTTAAAATATCTTTTAAATTCCGTCTGTTTTGCCAGTGTCAAAATGGCCGGATTATCAGAAAGATACGTTGCCAGCACTCCAATAATGCTTGCCCCCGGCAGGGCGTATAACGGTTTCATCAGCGGGGAAAGGATTTTGTTAATCAATGCCACAACACCAAACTCTGTGAACAGTCCGGAGATTGCCCCTGCCAGTACTGCAATTGCCAGAATATACAATACGGTGTCAATCAGCAGCTGATATCCTGTGTTCATCATCGTATTGAGC
>URWL01000336.1 GCA_900551465.1 uncultured Blautia sp.
ACTTTACACGGAAGTTTAACCTCGCCATACAAAGCAGGTTTCCTGACTTCAGGATCATCACTTCTTTTCTCCTTCTCATACAAACGTACAATGGATTATTGAAAAGTCGCTCCTCTGTTACAGTGACCGGATCGTTCAGGATTCTCACCTGATTCCCTTTTCTGAATATTTCGCGGAAAACATTCAGCACTTCATATGTTTCATATGGAATTATACTGGCATTATCGTATCACCCTTTTCCATAAATGTCAAGAAATCCCCAACAAAAAATCTCCAATTTTACAAATCAGAGATTCCCAACAAGCTTATCTTTAATAATCGCCAGGATTTCCCTTGGAATATAGATCAGCAGTCTCCAGGACCGATATCTGGATGGAATCGGATAAATATTTTTGCAGCCGCATTTTTTGCCTATGGCAACTCCCCGGAATACATGGAAATGATTTGTCACCACACCAACCGAAGCCTCCAAAGTACCAATCTTTTCCAGGCTGAAATCCAGATTTTCCTTTGTATTTGTGGATCTGTCCTCCAGAATCAGTCTGTCACTGCTGATACCATGCTCCTGAAGATATATGCTCATCGCCTGCGCTTCACTGATAGTTTCTCCCTCTCCCTGTCCACCGGAGAGAACCGCTTTCGTACCTGGATTCTTTTCCATATACTCCAAAGCCCTTCTGGTCCGTTCCAGAAGGGCTTTGCTCAGTCGTGTCCCGTTTACATGAGCTCCGAGCACGATGATATAGTCAAGATTCTCTTGAATTTTCATTATCTTCCGCAGCAGAATTTATATTTCTTTCCGCTTCCGCATGGACAGGGATCGTTACGTCCGATCTTATGAGGTTTTACAATTGTGCCGGATTTTTTCTGCTCCTTGTAAAGCTCTTTTCTCTTTTCCTCTGTGAAAATTGCATTCCACTGAGGAAGCTCATAAAGCCAGTCTGCTTTTGCATCAACCATGTTTTTGTAAAGAAGTTCCTTATCAAATGCAAGAGTTACCTGAGTATCCTCATCCATTGTTTCAATAGGATTCGGAATCTTCAGACTGTCATTGATACCATCCAGGAAACCTACCATGGTAAGCACACTCTGTCCGTACTTCTCAGCCAGTTCCTTGACAGTTCCGCTTACAACTTCGTCCGGATTTGAAAGAAGCTGTTCATAAATTCCTTTTTCAATGTTGAAATAGTTTGCCCAGAACTGCTGGAGCTTATTGCGGTCTGCCTGCTGGTCATAGGCTATTGTACGCCACTGTTCTAAGATTGTTTTATCACTCATGTTATTTCATCCTCTTTTCAAAAAATTGCTGCTTAATGCAAGTTGCTGTTACGATCTGTCTGTCATATTAATTAAGCGTTCCTATTATATCATCTTTTTCTCAAAAGTAAAACCCTATTTTAGAGAAAAATACCCTGACTTATGTATTAATTTTCCGTTTTACGGTCATACTATAAATGTTCATTGAATCCCCCTTCAATGAACCAGACTGCAAAAGAAAACTTCAAAATACTTATATCCTCCCCTAAAAAGGTCTCAGGGCTGACGCTTTGCCGCGGTCCTGGGACTTTTGCCTTTTGTACCGGTTATTTTACACCAAGGCGTTCCAAAGCCTCTGCCGCCTGCTTAAAATCACGAAAATGTACCGTATGAAGTCCCAGTTTCTGTGCTCCTGTACAGTTTTCTTTCCGATCATCAATAAACACACATTCCTCCGGATCCAGTCCGTACGTATCCAGAAGAACCTTATAGATTTCCGGTTCCGGCTTCAGTTCTTTTACTTCACAGGAAAAAACAATTCCATCCATATATTTCAGGAATGTCAGCTTATTTCTGGTCTGTTCCAGCATGTACTGACTGTAATTAGACAGGACATATGTATGATAACCTCGTTTTTTCAGGTATTTTACCCAGGTATCTGCGTAGTCTCTGGTCACAATAGTCTTTCCTGACTCTCTTACAACACGGCGGATATCTTTTTTGTACTGCGGCGCTTTCTCTACAAACTGACGAACATACTCTTCCTCACTGTAAAGCCCTCTGTCTCTCTCATTCCAGATATCACTTTTGAATACTTCCCGGGCAATGGTCTCCTCCTCTTCTTTCGGAAAGCCAAAGCCTTTCAGATATCCTTCCCAGTTAAAATCAACCAGCACACGTCCCACATCAAAAATCACATGTTTGATCTTTCCTGCGTTCTTCTCAGATCTCCTTTTATCAAGAGCCCTGTATACAAGCCACATAGCATATGCCATAAAGGCAGCAAAAAAAGCCCCCATAAGAGAAGCCATAAAAGTTCCCATGGAGAAGTTTCCTGTCAGTGCAAAATACATAGGCAGACAGAAGAGCACCAGAAGAAACACTGCACCTGCCAGTGCCAGCCCCCGTTTCCATTTTTTCATATCAATTATGCACATCCTTTCATTTTTTCCAAAACACTCCAGACTCTGTACAGAACCATGAAGAGCCATTTTTAGCAACAGAAAAACAATTGCAGAATATATGCTTTCCCGATGCATATAGAAACACGCCGGAGAAAGATTCTCCGGCGCTTCTTGTTTTTTATTTTCTGTAGATGATATCGTTTCTTCCTGGTCCGTTGGAAACCATTGTGATCGGGAATCCGATCTGTTTCTCAACAAACTCCACATATTTGCGGCAGTTTTCCGGAAGATCTTCGTATTTTCTGATTCCACGGATATCGCATTTCCAGCCCGGAAGCACCTCCAGTACCGGTTTTGCTTTTTCCAGAAGTCCTGTAGTAGGGAATTCCGTAGTTACCTTTCCGTCGATCTCATATCCGGTACATACCGGGATCTCATCCAGATATCCAAGAACATCCAGCACCGTAAAGGCTACGTCTGTAGTACCCTGCATACGGCAGCCATACTTGGATGCCACACAGTCGAACCATCCCATAC
>URWL01000337.1 GCA_900551465.1 uncultured Blautia sp.
GTTTATTTTCTTACAGGCGGTACACAGACAAACCAGACAGTCATCGATTCTGTTCTGAAAAGCTATGAAGGAGTAATCGCAGCTTCCACAGGCCATGTCAGCGCTCATGAAGCCGGCGCCATTGAATTTACCGGCCACAAGGTCCTGACCCTTCCTCAGAAAGACGGCAAGATCACTGCCGAAGATCTGAAAGATCTGATCGATACGTTCTATGGAGACGAAAGTTATGAGCACATGGTTTTCCCAGGTATGGTATATATCTCCCATCCTACCGAATATGGAACTCTTTATACAAAAAAAGAACTGGAAGCCATTGCACAGGTCTGCAAAAGCAGCAATCTTCCGCTCTATATGGACGGCGCACGGCTGATCACAGCCCTTGCCTGTCCGGAAAATGAACTGACGCTTACGGATATTGCAGAACTTTGTGATATCTTTTATATCGGAGGCACAAAGGCCGGAGCGCTGTGCGGCGAAGCCGTTGTCTTTACCCACAAAAATGCACCGGCACATTTTCTCACTCTGATCAAGCAGCATGGCGCACTTCTTGCCAAAGGCCGTCTTTGCGGCGTACAGTTCGATACCCTGTTTACCGGAGATCTTTATAAAGAAACCGGGAAAAATGCCATAGAAACTGCTTCTCTTCTCAGAGAAGGACTGAAGGCAAAAGGGTATACCTTTTATAATGATTCTCCTACCAATCAGCTTTTTCTGGTCATGGAGGATACGCTGCTTGAAAAGCTAAAAGAAAAAGTCGTATTCAGCTTCTGGGAAAAGGCAGATGCTGCCCATACAGTGATTCGTTTTGCTACAAGCTGGGCTACTTCCAAACAGGAGGTCGAGGCTCTTCTTTCTCTTTTATAGCATTGTAAATTCGTGATTTTTGACGTATAATAAGGACAGTCAGAACATGTGAAAAGGAGGTCAGACATGAAAAAAAACAAGAATCGTTTTGCCACTTTTGCGGTGCTGTTCGCCTCTGCGACAGCCATCATCCATATCGGAAACAAGATCATTGCCGCATCTGCATCTCTGAAAGAAATGCTGGATTCCAACAGACGAAATTACTATAAATGGCGTTTTGGAGAGATTTTTTACACAAAAAAAGGCAGTGGAAGCCCTGTTCTTCTTATCCACGACATGCTGCCGGGAGGCTCCGGTTATGAATGGACCAACGTAGAAGAAGAGCTGGCAATGGAACACACCGTATATACCATTGATCTCCTTGGCTGCGGCCGTTCCGAAAAACCGGGAATGACTTATACAAACTTTGTTTATGTTCAGGTAATCTGCGATTTTATCAAAAATGTCATCGGAGAAAAAACTGATGTGATCGCAAGTGGATTTTCCGGCTCTTTTGCTGTTATGGCATGCCGTAATGAAGGCAGCCTGTTTAACCGGATCATGCTGGTCAACCCGCCGGCTCCTGGCAATCTGACCCAGATGCCGGGCAAAAAAGACAAGCTTCTGAAATATTTCCTTGAAGTCCCGGTGTTTGGAACTCTGGTCTATCACATGATCGTATCAAGAGAAAACATCAACAATCTTTTTATTGAAAATATGTTTTTCGATCCCTTCCATCCGGATCAGAATATGCTTGACGCATACTACGAAGCCGCTCATAAAGGCGGAGCCCAGGCCAAGGCAGCTTATGCCAGCAAGGCATCCCGATTTATGAACATCAACATCCTTCCGGCGCTGAAAAATATTGATAACAGTATCTTTATTATCGAAGGAGAGGCGGAAAACAACGGGGATGAGGTAATAGCGGCATATCAGGAAGCAAATCCTTCCATTGAGGCTGTTATGATCCCTCATACAAAACATCTTCCCCATGTGGAGGATCCGGAAAAATTCCTGGAGCAGGCCGGGATCTTTCTTTAAAGGTATAAAAATACGGAAAGCTGGAATATTTTCAGCTTTCCGTATTTTTTACTGTCCCCTTTCAGAAACAGAGGTTCTTTATCAATATCCGAAAATTACTCTGTCTCTTCTGCAGCTGTCGGATCTTCACTGGCAGTTTCTTCTGCGCTGTTTTTTCCGGAACTCTGATTTTCCTCTTTTAGCAGAGTTTCACAGGCTTCTGTCAGATCCTTCACATTCATTTTATTTACCAGATATACCTTATCTCCTGCAACAGCTGCATAAAAGCTGGAATCATATTCGTAGTAGCTTACAGTGGTTTTTTTACCTTCCGTATCGGTAAAACCAAAGACAAAAGCCGCCTCTCCCTCCGGTGTATATGTCTCAGTCAGACGCTTCTCTCCTGTCATATTGATCAGCTTGTTATAAAAAGTTGTAAAGAGACTCTCGTCCGCATCTTTTCCATCCAGGGTATATGTTACTGTCATCTCTTCTGAAGCAGCTTCCTTCTCTGTAGAATCTGAACTTTCATCCTCGTCAGCGCCTTCCTTCGTACCCTCAGAATTCTTTTCTTCTGTCCTTACCACCTTCACCCTATGGCTTTCTTTTCCCTGACGGATTTCCAGACTGTCCAGATTGTTTACCGTCAGATAATTTACAGTAAGGCTGTAAAAATCAGAAGGAACTTTATCCAGAATCTCTGTCAGGGATTCTTCCGGAATCGTATAAACCTCATTACTGTCATTAACCTTCACATAACGGCTTCCGTCGATCTCGTCCCCTACACAGATTTCCAGTGTCTTTTCTGTCTGTGTATCTTCCTTTTCCGACGTATCTGCGGTTTCTTCTGCTTCTTCCTGTTCTTCCGCACTGCTTCCGTCCTGCTCAGATGCCTCTGAGACGTCCGTATTTGCCTCTGTATCCGTTTCTGCCATGTAATCAGCAGAAATTATGGCATAAGGTGTGTCAAAGCCGTATTTGGCCGGATCTGTGCAGTGATAGTCCACAAACTCTCCATAAGTCAGAGAGCCAACAGCGGAGGTTA
>URWL01000338.1 GCA_900551465.1 uncultured Blautia sp.
TCAGTATTATTATTGTTCCATTGGGAGCGCTGCTTTTTTATAAGCAGTATTATATGGTGGGAGTCAGCTTCCGCGATTCTATTGTAAGTATGGTGGCCGGTGTTCTGGGAATGATTCCTGAGGGTCTCGTGCTTCTTACCAGTGTGGCTCTGACTTTGGGAGCCCTTGTACTTGCAAATAAAAAGACATTAGTGCAGGAGCTTTACTGTATTGAAACATTAGCAAGAGTGGATACACTTTGTCTGGACAAGACAGGTACGATCACAGAAGGCAGTATGCGTGTAGAACGCGTTGAACCTTTTTCATTGAGCATGGATAAGGAAACAGACAGTACAGAAACGACAGATGACAGGGAAACATCCGGTGAAAGAACAGCAGATGACAGAGAGCCGGAGGATTCTCAGACAATAACTGAGCAGAATACGTCCACAGAAAAGATGAAAGAAATCGAGCGTATCATGTGCAGTATGATGAGCGTACTTCGGGACGAAAATGCAACCGCCAATGCCCTTAGAAGGCGTTTTCCAGCAAAGGCATCTATGGAATGCGATCATGTGATACCGTTTTCGTCTGACAGAAAATACAGCGGCGCCGTATTCCATGAGGAAGGAACGTATCTGATGGGAGCTGCCCAGTTCCTTTTTCCGGAGGAGAACAGGAAGCTTACAGAATATGCTCAGAAGTATGCGGAAGAAGGGCTTCGTGTTCTTGTACTGGCTCATAGTACAGAAAAAACTGAAGAAACTGAGCTTCCGGCAGGGCTGCAACCAATAGCACTGCTTCTTCTTACGGACGTGATCCGTGAAGAAGCACCGGATACACTGAAGTTCTTTGACAGTCAGGAAGTAGATCTGAAAGTGATCTCTGGTGATGATCCGGTAACTGTTGCAGCAATTGCCAGACGTGCAGGATTGAAAAATGCAGACCGTTATGTAGATGCGACTACTTTGGAAACAGAGGAGGATATACAGAAGGCGGTAGCTGATTACAGTGTGTTTGGACGTGTAACTCCTCAGCAGAAAAAACAAATGGTACAGGCTTTGAAACGTCAGGGGCATACAGTTGCCATGACAGGAGACGGTGTAAATGATGTTTTAGCGTTGAAGGAAGCAGACTGCAGCATTGCTATGGCACAGGGCAGCGACGCGGCCAAGAATATTGCAAATGTTGTGCTTCTGGATTCCAATTTTGCATCGATGCCTCATATTGTCAACCAGGGGCGGCGTGTGGTAAATAATATCCGTACCGCAGCGTCCATGTTCCTGATCAAGACCATGTTTTCAGTTATGCTGTCACTGCTGACTATCTTTTTTGGAAATGCATATCCTTTTGAGCCCATTCAGATGTCTCTGATCAGCGCCTGTGCGGTGGGAATTCCAACTTTCCTTCTTGCTCAGGAAAACAATTACGATAAAATTGATCATACATTTTTGAGACATGTATTTTTAAATGCATTTCCGGCAGCCATTACTATCAGCTCCTGTGTGTTTACCATTATGCTGGTATGTCAGAATGTATATCACTCCAATGATATGCTGAATACAGCCTGTGTTCTTGTGACCGGATGGAATTATATGGCAGCTTTAAAGACTGTGTATGCGCCTTTGAACCGCTACCGAAAGGTAATTATTTATGGGATGCAGTTTATTTTCTTTGCTGCAGCCGTAATCTTCCAGAAGCTGCTGGCGCTTGGCTCACTGGACTTTGGGATGATCATTCTGGTATTTATCCTGATGACCTTTGCACCGGTTCTGATCGATGTGATCACCGGATGGATCCGGGATATTTTTGCACGTTCTCTGGATAAAGAAAAACCGGGACCAGTTACTTCTTTTATGACAAGACTGCTGAACGGCAAAGATGTATAAAATAAAGATTCCGATTGAACAGTTGTTTCAGGAATCTGTGATTAAAAACGATTATTCCAAAGCAGACAGCGAGCAGAGAAAGGTGGAAATGAATATGAAAAAGACAGTAGATGCAATAGGAGATGTATGTCCGATCCCTGTAGTAAAAACAAAGAAAGTTATAGAAGAGCTGAAGGCACAGGGTGGTACAGTAGAAACATTTGTAGACAATGAGATTGCTGTACAGAATCTGACAAAACTGGGAAAGAGCAGCGGATATACAGTGATTTCAGAAAAACTGGAGGAAAAGAAATTTCGTGTTGAAATCCAGGTAACTACAGGAGAAGGCGTGGAGACTCAGAAGCAGGAAATTTCCTGTATCCCGGATGGGAGACGTCAGAATACGGTAGTGGTGATTTCGTCAGAATGTATGGGAGAAGGAAATCCGGAGCTTGGAACAGCGCTGATGAAAAGCTACATCTATGCACTTTCTCAGCAGGATCAGCTTCCTTCCACGATTCTGTTTTACAATGGCGGTGTGAAACTGGCCTGTAAGGATGCTCCTACACTGGATGATTTGAAGAGTCTGGAGGCTCAGGGTGTGGAAATCCTTGCATGCGGAACCTGTCTGAACTTTTATGGTCTTTCAGAAAAACTCCAGGTGGGAACAGTGACGAATATGTATGTGATCGCTGAAAAAATGGGTCAGGCATCTCTGATCATCAAGCCATGATAAGAAAAAAATTTCCCTGTGCGGTACTGACTTTTTCCACAACAACAGCAGCCATGTCCATGGAAAAAAAGTGTGGGGATTATAAAATTCCGGGACGGCTGATCCCGGTTCCAAGAGAGATCACTGCAGGCTGCGGACTTGCCTGGAAAATGACAGCAGAAGATTATGAAGCATATAAGCAGAAAATAGAAAGACTGAACCTCACAGTGGAACAGATAGTTTTCATGGAATTATAAAATATGGAAACATATGATCAAGGATTATATTGGAGAGGAGCTGCACTTTGCAGCAGAAACATATAGAACAGAGGAGAAGCGTTATGATTT
>URWL01000339.1 GCA_900551465.1 uncultured Blautia sp.
GCAGGTAAAGGATCGGTACAGATCATGACAGTTCATAAAAGTAAGGGACTGGAATTTCCTGTTGTCTTTGCGGCCGGTATGGGAAAACAGTTTAATTTTCAGGATATTAACGCAAGATTTCTCATTCACCCGGAGCTTGGTTTTGGAACGGATGTGATCCTTCCGGAAAAAAGACTGCTGGCTTCTGCACCTCAGAAGCAGGTGATAAGAAATGTCCAGAAAAGAGAAAGTCTTGGAGAGGAACTGCGTGTGCTGTATGTGGCTTTGACCCGTGCAAAGGAGAAGCTGTATATTACAGGTACCATAGGGAGACTGAAAGAAAGAATTATAAATCTCTGGAATTGGAAGGAAGATGCAGAACTTCGAATCTCTCTGGGGCAGCGTATCCGGGCAAAAACCTTCTGGGATTATATTCTTCCTGCTCTGAGTATTCATCCGGCAATGAGAGAACTGTACATGGAATATGGTTTTGGCGGGGAGATGCAGGAGAACTGGTACGATGGAAAAACAGATTTTATTGTGAGAAAAATCACTGCGGCAGATCTGATAGAAAATGAAATTATGGATATGACAGAACAGCAGATTCGGGAACAGGTACTGAAAAACTGGGACAGCAGTAAAATCTATGACAGGAAGATTCATGATATTCTGGAAAAAAGATTTAATTTCCGTTATCCCTATAGTTATCTGGAAGAGCTTCCGGTGAAGGTCAGTGTTTCGGACCTGAAAAAACGGAGCTGGCAGGATGAAATGGAAATAGAAGAAAATACATTAGCAGAACCGGATATTGTTCCTTTGATCCCAAGATTTATTTCAGAAGAGTCTCAGAGCTGTAAGGGCGCTGCAAGAGGAACTGCTTATCACCGTGTAATGGAATGTCTGGATTATAAGAAAACCGGCTCTTATGAGGAAATAAGAGCACAGATCATTCGTCTGGAAGAACAGAAAAAGCTTACGGAAGAAGAGGCTGCCAGCATATATATTAAGGATATTCTTAAATTTGCAGCTTCTGATCTTGGACAAAGAATGAAAACAGCAGCAGAGAAGGGCTGTCTTTTTCGGGAACAGCCCTTTGTGATCGCCGTAGAAGCAGCTGAGGTAGATGAACTGTGGGATGGAGAAGAAAAGATTCTTGTACAGGGGATCATTGACTCCTATTTCCTGGAAGAAGATGAGATTGTGCTTGTAGATTACAAGACAGACCGGATTCAAAAAGGAGAGGAGCCGATACTGATCGCCCGCTACCGCAGCCAGCTTAAGGATTATGCAAGGGCGCTGCAGAAGATGAGAAAGAAAAAAGTAAAGGAGTGTGTGATCTATTCCTTTGCGCTCCATAAAGAAATACAGGTAAGATAAAGCTGTGGAGAGTCTGCTTGTCAGACTCTCCATCCGGCTGGATATTTATTTTTTAAGGTTCCGTTTACCAGTTTGCCAAAGCCAAGAGGATAGCCTTCTGCACAGAGAAGATGCCATCCTTTTTTTCTGGTGCTTTCTCCTTCCTCAATAAGGAGAGTTTCGCCTTTAAGGTATCGGATAAGACGGGGATCTTCTACCGGAAGAGAAATCACAGATTCTGCATCACCTTTGTGGAGAGCAAGCGCAAAGGGCTGGGAAGGCTCAAAACGATTTTTCTTGAGATCACCCAGATAAAGTCCGTTTCGTAAAAAGGTAAGTCCGCGGAAATTACTGTTGACAGGTGGAAGATAATAAACTTTATCCCCTCTTGTTTCTACACGGCTCCAGTCAAATGGGTTTCCGCCCAGGGATTTCAGTCCGATCTCCTCCAAAAACAGACGGAGCCATTTTTCGGTATCCGGATTGGAACGGACAGAAGCCGACTGCTGGATACAGTCTGTTTCTCCATGTTTCCGGAGAAGGGCAAGGAAATGTCCTTCTCCATTTATTTTATGAGGAAACAGACGGATACATTTTGTCAGTTCGCTATTTCCGTTTCCCCATTCAGGAACTCCGTGGGAAAAGCCTTCATATTCCGGAAGCGGCAGAAGACTCATATCGGTTCGTTGTTCCAGAAGAAAATTAATGGTGCCTTCATCTTCTTCAGGAGCAAAAGTACAGGTAGAGTATAGCAGAAGGCCTCCGGGGCGGAGCATATCTGCAGCCTGAAGGATCAGTTCCCTCTGAATGGAGGCCAGTTCGCTGGATTTTTTTGGAGTCCAGTCTTTGGCCAGGGCTTCTTCTTTTCGGAACATTCCCTCTCCGGAACAGGGGGCATCCAGAAGAATTTTATGAAAAAACTCAGGAAATTTTTCTGCCAGATGTGCCGGAGTCTCATTTGTTACGAAACTATTGGAAATTCCGAACAATTCCAGATTTCGGAGCAGTGCTTTTGTGCGGGAAGCGCTGATATCATTGGCGATCAGAAGTCCTTCTCCGCGCAGTGCAGCTCCTAGAGCAGTAGCTTTTCCGCCGGGAGCTGCACAAAGATCCAGAATAGTTTCTCCCGGTTCTACAGGAAGACAGGCGGCAGGGGTCATGGCGCTGGGCTCCTGCAGATAGTAGAGCCCTGCCTGATAAAGGGGACATTTGGAAGGGCGGATGTCTTCTGTATAAAAGTAGCCATTTGTTGTCCAGGGAATTGGGGAAACCGGAAAAGGCACAATTTGTTCAAATTCCTCACAGCTTATTTTGCATGTATTAACACGAAGTCCATAAGTTCTGGGGGAATGATAACTTTCTAAAAAAGCGTCATATTCACTTCCGAGCATTTCTTTCATACGCTCAAGAAAAGGTAAAGGAAGCATTTCGATATTGGATAATTCTCCCATATTAACCTCCAGTATTATTTATTGGAATGTCAGAGTCCATGATGATCAGTAAGGAAGACTGACATCTAATGTTCATCATATCACAGATGGATGGATTTGGCATCTGTCTATTAT
>URWL01000340.1 GCA_900551465.1 uncultured Blautia sp.
CTTTTAAGGATGCTGCAGAAATTTTAACAAACTTTCCGGTAGTCTTCAGTGTTTCAATGTTTTCTGCACCGCAGTATCCCATTCCTGCACGAAGTCCGCCGATCAGCTGATAAACAGTGTCTTCTACATGTCCCTTGTATGCTACACGTCCCTCTACACCTTCCGGAACAAGCTTCTTTGAATTTTCCTGGAAATAACGGTCTTTGCTTCCATTCTCCATAGCAGCAATAGATCCCATTCCACGGTAAACTTTGTATTTACGTCCCTGATAGAGTTCGAAGGTTCCCGGACTTTCATCACATCCGGCAAACATGCTTCCCATCATACATACATTGGCGCCTGCTGCGATTGCCTTTGTCACATCTCCGGAGTATTTGATACCACCGTCAGCAATGATCGGAATACCATAGCGGTTAGCAACCTCATAGCAATCCATAACAGCAGTAATCTGCGGAACACCGATACCTGCTACCACACGTGTTGTACAGATAGATCCTGGTCCGATTCCAACCTTCACTGCATCTACGCCTGCCTCGATCAATGCTTTGGTAGCAGCTCCTGTAGCAACATTTCCTGCAATAACCTGAAGATCCGGATATGCGTCCTTCATTTCACGAACAGCCTTCAGAATATTCTCAGAATGTCCATGAGCAGAATCGACTACAACTACGTCTACATTGGCTTTTACCAGGGCATCCACACGTGCCATTACATTAGAAGTAATTCCTACTGCCGCACCGCAGAGAAGACGTCCCTGCTCATCTTTAGCAGCCATAGGATATTTAATCTGTTTCTCAATATCCTTGATGGTGATCAGACCTTTTAAATTGAAATCATCGTCTACAATGGGTAATTTTTCTTTACGGGATTTGGCAAGAATCTTCTTCGCTTCCTCCAGGGTAATTCCTTCTTTTGCAGTGATCAGACCTTCTGAAGTCATGCACTCGCCAATCTTCTTGCTGAAGTCAGTTTCAAATTTCAGATCACGGTTGGTGATGATACCTACTAACTTCTTTCCTTCTGTGATCGGCACACCGGAAATACGGAATTTTGCCATCAGATCATTAGCATCCTTCAGAGTATGTTCTGCTGATAAGTAAAACGGGTCTGTAATAACTCCATTTTCAGAACGTTTTACCTTATCTACCTCGTCTGCCTGTGCCTCAATGGACATATTTTTATGAATGATACCAATACCGCCCTGTCTTGCCATAGCAATGGCCATACGGTGCTCTGTAACGGTATCCATTCCCGCACTCATCAGCGGAATGTTCAGCTTCACTTTCTTAGTCAGCCAGGTTGTTACATCCACCTGGTTCGGAATCACCTTTGAATACGCAGGAACTAACAGCACATCATCAAATGTAATGCCCTCACCGATAATTGTACCCATTGTATTTTTTCCTCCCTTAGTTATGTAAGTTTTATAGATGTATGTATCTTCACATCTATATGTTATTTTGAGTTTGATTCATAGTGTAGCAAAAAAAAAATACGGTGTCAATCCAAAAAAACTTTGCTGGGCGCTGAATTTTTTATAGCATTCGCCATGGCTTCATCCGGTTCAATAATAATCTTGCAGGCCGCCCCACTGTCACGGATAATAACCGCAAATCTTTTATGCTCCTGGTTTCCGGAAGAATAATCCAGAACTTTCATCTTCTGATTGCCGTTATAATAATCCATACGATGAGAATTAAGAGGTGCGATCAGATCTGCCTCTGTCAGATCCAGAGATTTTACTCTTTTTCTTTTTGACTTGGACATGATCATATCAATATCCAATTCTCCATTCACAAACAGATACTCATATTCCAGATCTGTTTTTGGAATGATAAAGTAACAGGCTACGCCAAGACCAATTGCAGCAAGAAACAGAAACGGACTGATAAAAAGTCCTGCTGCTGCAGCCACAACAGTCAATGCGATCAAACCGTATTTGATCATGGCGTCCTTAAATGTGGATTCCTTTTTTACCAGGAATTCCGAATACAGTTCACTCATAATTCACACTCCTTGCGAGGATTTCCTCATGTTTTTTGATAATAAAATTATTCTAACATAAAAAGGAATCAACGTCTATGACGCCGATTCCTTTTTTATAAAATATTAATTACATCATGCCCATTCCAGGATTTCCTGCCGGCATTGCAGGAGTTTCTTCCTTAATGTTGGCTACAACAGACTCTGTTGTCAGTAAGGTAGATGCAACACTTGTAGCGTTCTGAAGAGCGCTTCTTGTAACCTTTGCAGGATCCAGAATTCCGGACTCTACCATGTTTACATACTCCTCATTAAGAGCGTCAAATCCTACTCCAACCTCAGATTCTCTTACCTTATTGATGATCACAGCGCCTTCCAGTCCTGCATTTGCGGCAATGTGGAATAACGGAGCTTCCAGAGCTTTCAGGATGATGTTTGCACCGGTCTTCTCGTCGCCTTCCAGTCCTGCAGCAAGTTCTGCAACTTTCTTGGATGCATGGATATATGCAGATCCGCCGCCTGCAATGATACCTTCTTCAACAGCTGCTCTTGTAGCTGCAAGAGCATCCTCAAGACGAAGTTTTGCTTCTTTCATCTCTGTCTCTGTTGCTGCACCTACACGGATAACAGCTACGCCGCCTGCCATTTTTGCAAGTCTTTCCTGTAATTTTTCTTTATCGAACTCAGATGTTGTCTCACCGATCTGTTTACGGATCTGAGCGACACGGTCTGCGATAGCCTGTTTGTCACCGCAGCCGTCAACGATAACTGTATTTTCTTTTGCAACCTTAACAGATTTAGCACGTCCAAGCTGATCCATGGTAGCTTCTTTCAGGTCAAGTCCAAGTTCGTCAGAAATCACCTGGCCGCCTGTAAGAATTGCGATATCCTGAAGCATTTCTTTTCTTC
>URWL01000341.1 GCA_900551465.1 uncultured Blautia sp.
GTGTTACACTTTGCCAGTAAAGTAATAAGAGAGACTGTGGCAGATACATTCTGCGGCAGACTTTTTCAGAATAAAAGAGGGATTTTATGTTAGATGTTTGTTTAGTGGGAACAGGCGGTATGATGCCCCTTCCAAGAAGGTGGCTTACTGCGTTGATGACAAGATATAATGGAAGCAGCCTTCTGATCGACTGCGGCGAGGGGACTCAGGTTGCCATTAAGGAAAAAGGCTGGAGCTTCAAGCCTATTGATGTGATCTGCTTTACCCATTATCATGGAGACCATATCAGCGGACTTCCGGGACTGCTTCTGACTATGGGGAATGCAGACCGTACAGAACCTTTGACCCTGATCGGTCCCAGAGGACTGGAACGTGTGGTAAATGCCCTTCGAGTGATCGCTCCGGAACTGCCCTTTGAGATCCGGTTTATAGAGATCACGAAGCCGGAGGAAGTTATTGAATTGAACGGATACAGGATCACTGCCTTTAAGGTGAACCATAATGTGATCTGCTATGGATATACACTGGAAATCCTTCGTCAGGGCAAGTTTTCTCCGGAAAGAGCAAGAGAGCAGGAGATTCCTCTGAAATTATGGAATCCTCTTCAAAAGGGGCAGACCATAGAACTGGAAGGGAAAACCTATACGCCGGACATGGTTCTGGGACCTGACAGAAAGGGAATCAAGCTTACCTATACAACGGATACCAGACCGACTGATTCCATTCTCCGTAATGCAAGAAAATCAGATCTTTTTATCTGTGAAGGGATGTATGGGGAGGATGACAAAGCAGATAAGGCGAAAGGCTATAAGCATATGACGTTCCGTGAGGCAGCAGAGCTGGCAAAGGAAGCAGGAGTAGGAGAAATGTGGCTGACACATTACAGTCCGTCCCTGATCCGACCGGATGACTATATGGATACAGTCAGATCGATTTTTCCACAGGCATATCCGGGGAAAGATGGAAAAAGTGTGGAATTAAATTTTGAGGAGGAATAATTGTGAAAGATACACTGATTCTTGCCATAGAGAGCTCCTGTGATGAAACGGCGGCTTCTGTTGTAAAAAACGGAAGAACCATTCTGTCAAATGTGATCTCTTCACAGATTGAGCTTCATAAACTGTACGGCGGTGTTGTGCCGGAAATTGCATCAAGAAAGCATATAGAAAAGATCAATCAGGTTATCGAGGAGGCGCTGAAAGAGGCGGGCGTGACACTGGATGACCTTGATGCCATTGGCGTTACCTATGGACCGGGGCTTGTAGGCGCGCTGCTTGTAGGCGTTGCAGAAGCCAAGGCTATTGCCTATGCAAAAAAACTTCCATTGGTAGGTGTTCATCATATTGAGGGCCATGTTTCGGCAAACTATATCGAACATCCGGATCTGGAACCTCCGTTTCTCTGCCTGATTGTTTCAGGGGGACATACCCATCTGGTGATCGTAAAGGATTACGGTGTGTTTGAGATTCTGGGAAGAACCAGAGACGACGCGGCAGGCGAGGCCTTTGATAAGGTTGCCCGTGCTATCGGCCTGGGATATCCGGGAGGCCCGAAGATTGATAAACTTTCAAAAGAAGGAAATCCGGATGCGATACAGTTCCCGAGAGCAAAAGTAGGAGACTGTCCTTACGATTTCAGCTTCAGCGGGGTAAAATCTGCTGTGCTGAATTATCTGAATCAGGCTCAGATGAAGGGGGAAGAGGTAAATCGTGCAGATCTTGCGGCGTCTTTCCAGAAAGCGGTGGTAGATGTTCTGGTAGAGCATACCATGATGGCGGCAAAAGATTATGGCATGGACAAGGTGGCGATTGCAGGAGGCGTGGCTTCCAATGGCACTCTGAGGGCTGCTATGGAAAAAGCCTGTGAAGAAAATGGTTATCAGTTTTTCCGCCCCTCACCGATTTTCTGTACAGATAATGCTGCCATGATCGGGGCGGCAGCTTATTACGAGTATAAAAAAGGGACGCGTCATGGCTGGGATTTGAATGCAGTGCCAAACCTGAAACTGGGAGAAAGATAAAAAGCTGTTGGGGAGGTTTTTATGGAGAGAAAAAATACAGCTATTGTTCTGGCTGCAGGACAGGGAAAACGGATGAACAGCAAAGTACAGAAGCAGTTTCTGGAGCTGGGAGGAAAACCATTGCTTTATTATGCTTTGAAATGCTTTCAGGACAGTGGGCTGATACAGGAGATTATACTGGTTACAGGGGCGGAGTCTGTATCTTTCTGTAAAGAGGAAATTGTGGAAAAATATGGTCTTACCAAGGTAACAAAAGTGATACCCGGTGGAAAAGAGAGATATGATTCTGTTTATCAGGGACTTCTTGTCTGTCGGGATACGGAATATGTTCTGATTCATGACGGAGCCAGACCTTTTATTACAGAAGAAATCATTCAGAGAGGAATCCAGGGAGTAAAAAAAACAGGCGCCTGCGTGATCGGTATGCCTTCTAAGGATACGGTAAAAATAGCAGATGCACAGGGATATGTTGCGGAGACGCCGGAACGAAGCTCTGTGTGGACCATTCAGACGCCTCAGATTTTTGATTACAGGCTGATTCGAGAGGCTCATGAGAAAATCCGCTGCCGGGATATGTCTGCAATCACAGATGACGCTATGGTGGTAGAACAGGAAACAGGAGTGAAAATTGCCCTTGTAGAGGGATCTTATAAGAATCTTAAGATCACAACCCCGGAAGATCTGGATATAGCGGAAATTTTTTTGAAAAATATTTGATTTTATGTCTTGACAGGTATGAACTTTGATGATAGAATGTAATTCGCGTCAACGAGAAAAAACGTCGGAAAACGCAGAATTGCATAAGGAGAGATATCGAAGTGGTCATAACGAGGCGGTCTTGAAAACCGTTTGTCCGCAA
>URWL01000342.1 GCA_900551465.1 uncultured Blautia sp.
AATATAATACAAAAGACGGTTGTCTTGAGGTTGATTTTGAAGGTCAGGATATGGGTATCCTCATTGGAAAAAGAGGACAGACTCTTGATTCCCTGCAGTATCTTACCAGTCTTGTGGTAAATAAAGGAAAATCCACTTACATTCGTGTAAAACTGGATACAGAAGATTACCGCAGAAGAAGAAAAGAGACACTGGAAAATCTGGCAAGAGGAATTGCCTACAAGGTAAAGAAAACCAGAAAACCGGTTGTTCTTGAACCAATGAACCCATACGAAAGAAGAATTATCCATTCTGCTCTTCAGGGTAATAAATTTGTGGAGACGGTAAGTGAGGGCGAAGAACCTTATCGTCATGTAGTTGTAAAATTAAAAAGATATTAAGATGTAGATACATCTTACAAAAAATGTTATTCTAGGTGAAAGCGTGAATAATACGGACTTGACGTAGGCTTTTTCCCGGGATAACATTTTTTTTAGGAGGAAAAACAATTATGGAGACTACGATAGCAGCAATCTCCACTGCTATGAGTGCTTCCGGTATCGGAATTGTACGGATCAGCGGTGAAGATGCCATGAATGTGATCGCAAGGATCTACCGTTCCAAAAACGGCAGAAAAAATATAAAAGAAGTAAAGACCCATACCATCCACTATGGATATATTTATGACGGAGATGAAACAGTGGATGAAGTTCTTGTAATGGTCATGCGGGGGCCGAAAACATATACCGGTGAAGATACAGTGGAAATCGACTGTCACGGCGGTGTTTATGCCATGAAAAGAGTTCTGGAGACAGTATTAAAAAACGGAGCCCAGGTGGCAGAGCCGGGAGAGTTTACTAAGCGTGCATTCCTGAACGGAAGGCTGGATCTTTCTCAGGCAGAGGCGGTTATGGATGTGATCCAGGCAAAAAGTGAGGTGGCTCTGAAAAGCTCTGTTGAGCAGCTGAAGGGGTCTGTGCTCCGTGCAGTAAAAGAAATCCGTGGAAAGCTTCTCCATCATATTGCTTATATAGAAACAGCTCTGGATGATCCGGAGCACTTTGATCTGGAAGGATATCCTCAGGAGCTTCTGGAAGTGGCAGAAGAACAGAAGAAAAAGGTTCAGAAGCTGTTAAAATCCGCAGATGACGGAAAGATGATCCAGGAGGGAATCCGTACCGTTATTCTTGGAAAGCCAAATGCCGGAAAATCCTCTCTTTTGAACTTTCTGGTAGGAGAAGACAGGGCGATTGTTACAGAGATCGCAGGAACAACAAGAGATACGCTGGAGGAATATATTTCTCTTCATGGGATCAGTCTCAGAATCATTGATACTGCAGGGATCCGGGAAACAGAGGATGTAGTTGAAAAAATCGGTGTGGAAAAGGCGCGTCAGATGGCAGAAAAGGCAGATCTGATCCTGTATGTGGTGGACTCGTCTCAGCCTTTGGATGAAAATGACAAGGAGATCATGGACCTTCTGAGAGGAAGAAAAAGTATTGTGATCTATAATAAAACAGACCTTGCTTCGGCAGTGGATATGGGAAGACTCAGGGAAAAAACCGGAAGCCAGGTAATTCCTGTTTCTGTAGTGGAGGAAACAGGGATAGAAGATCTGGAAAAAGCCATCAGAGAGATGTTTTTCCAGGGAGAAATCTCCTTTGATGATGAGGTCTACATTACAAATGCAAGGCATAAGACAGCTTTGGAGGAGGCAGAAAAGAGTCTGGAAATGGTTACAGAGAGCATTGAAGCAGGAATGCCTGAGGACTTTTTTTCCATTGATCTTATGGGAGCTTACGAGGCTCTGGGAAGGATTCTTGGAGAAAGTCTTGGGGAAGATCTGGTAAATGAGATTTTTTCCAAGTTCTGCGTGGGCAAGTAAGGAGGACATGACAGATGAGTGAAAAAAGGCTGGAAAAATATTGTGATATTGTAGTGGTAGGCGCGGGACATGCAGGCTGCGAGGCTGCACTTGCAGGTGCGCGTCTTGGATTTGATACAGTAATGTTTACTGTCAGTGTAGACAGCATTGCTCTAATGCCCTGTAATCCGAATATCGGAGGGAGTTCCAAAGGGCACCTGGTAAGAGAAATTGATGCTTTGGGCGGTGAAATGGGAAAAAATGTAGATAAAACATTTATCCAGTCCAAAATGCTGAATAAATCAAAAGGACCGGCAGTCCATTCTCTGAGAGCACAGGCAGATAAGCAGGCTTACAGCAATGAAATGCGAAAAACGTTAGAAAATCAGGAAAATCTTACCATCCGTCAGGGAGAGGTTACTAAGCTTCTTGTGGAAGAGGGAAGGATTACGGGCGTACAGCTTTATTCAGGGGCTGTTTACCATTGCAGGGCGGTGATCCTGTGTACAGGAACGTATCTGAAGGCACGATGTATTTACGGTGATGTCAGTGATTATACAGGCCCTAATGGTCTGCAGGCAGCCAATTATCTGACAGATTCCCTGAAGGAACTGGGAATCGAGATTTTCCGGTTCAAAACAGGAACACCGGCCCGTATTGCAGGAAACAGTATCGATTATTCCAAAATGGAAGAACAGTTTGGCGATGAGAGAGTAGTTCCGTTTTCTTTTTCTACGGATCCGGAAACCGTGCAGATCCCTCAGAAATCCTGCTGGCTGACTTATACAAATGAAAAAACACATGAAATCATTCGCAGCAACCTGGATCGTTCTCCACTTTATTCCGGCACGATAGAGGGAACCGGCCCCAGATATTGTCCGTCCATTGAGGATAAGGTGGTCAGATTTGCAGATAAAAACCGACATCAGGTATTTATTGAGCCGGAGGGACTTTATACCAACGAAATGTATATTGGAGGAATGTCCAGTTCTCTTCCGGAGGATGTACAGGATGCCATGTAC
>URWL01000343.1 GCA_900551465.1 uncultured Blautia sp.
GTCCGGAATAGTACCAACGTTCACACTTCCGTTTTCCCCACATAAAATATACAGTAACTTTGAAAAGAAAGGATTTATCCATGGAAAATTATCCGATAAACCGTTCCTGCAGCCGTCCCTACCATGCAACCTGTGGTATGGCAAAGGCTCAGTCCCCTGTCCCGGCCTGCCGCTGTGATTCCGGGCAGAACAGACAGTCCTGTGCCTGCCGGATTCCAGGTACAATAACAAAAAATGCAGAAATGTATACCCATACCGATCACATGGAGCCTGCCATGGCATATGTACCCTGCCAACAGCTTACCAACACCTATGATCTTTGCTATGCATTAAATGCCGGAACAATCTTCCCCCAGTTATGTAAGCCATTTTGCGGAAAGAGAGGTGTCCAGAGATGATGCATCACAGTCCTTCCTGTTCCAGAGCCCAGCTTCTCCAGCAGATCAATGAAGTAAGCTTTGCGGTGGATGACCTTCTTTTATATCTGGACACTCATCCCTGCTGTGAAAAAGGTATGGCACTTTACAGAGAATATGCGGAAAAACGAAAAAAACTCATGAAGGAGTATGCCGAATGCTATGGACCGCTTACCATAGACAATGCATTAGAAACAAATGCAGACACATGGAAATGGATGGAACAGCCATTCCCATGGGAAAGGGAAGGAGGGTGCAGATAATATATGTGGAATTATGAAAAAAGACTGCAGTATCCGATCAATATCAAAACTCCCAATGCCAAAATCGCCCAATATATCATGAGTCAGTATGGCGGCCCGGACGGAGAAATCGGCGCGTCTCTCCGCTATCTGTCTCAGCGATTTGCCATGCCGAACCGTATGGCTGCCGCCGTTTTAAACGATGTGGGAACTGAAGAGCTCGCCCACCTTGAAATGGTTTCCACCATTGTTCATCAGCTTACACGCGATCTCTCTATGGAGGAAATTGAAAAAAGTGGTTTCGGCGCCTATTATATTGACCATACAGTCGGTATCTGGCCTCAGGCAGCAGGTGGAATCCCATTTAATGCCTGTGAATTCCAGAGCAAGGGCGATCCTCTTACTGATCTTTTTGAAGACCTTGCAGCAGAACAAAAAGCCCGTGCTACCTATGACAACATTCTCCGTGTAGTACGCAATATCCCGGAAATTGCTGATCCTATCCGTTTTCTCCGTGCAAGGGAAGTGGTTCATTTCCAGAGATTCGGTGAAGCACTTCGAAGTGTTCAGGAACAGCTTGACTCCAAAAACTTCTATGCCTTTAACCCAGGCTTTGATATACCTTGCGAAGCTTCCTGTAAAAACGTCTAAAAAACCTCCCCGGTCTGCAGGCCGGGGAGGTTTTTAGTTTTAAAAATTTACTATTTTACCTCATTAGCTGATCTCCTATGGCATCAGAAGGTTAGGAATAAATGTAGAAAAAGCTGGTACATATGTGACTAACAGCAACGCAACCACTGCTACTGCAACAAATGGCAGTATCGCTCTGTACAATGCCGATAGCTTCACCTTTCCTACATTAGAAATAACGAAAAGCATCATTCCAACCGGAGGCGTCAGGTTTCCAATCATTAAATTCAGGCACATAATGATGCCAAACTGTACAGAATCAATTCCATAGGTTTGTGCAACTGGCCACAAAATCGGAACCATCAAAAGGATGGCTGGTGTGGCATCCAGTACCATTCCCAAAATCAAAAGAAGAATGTTCATAAACAATAAGAACACAATCTTACTGGTAATAAATTCCAGACAGAATGCTGCCAGTGTCTGCGCTACCTGAAGCGTGGTGATTGCCCACCCCATTGCCGTTGAAACGGCAATGATAAAAAGAACATTTGCAGTTGCTTTCGCTGACCGTATACATGATTCTTTAAAACTCTTCCAGGTAAGCTTCTTTTTGATCAACGAAATAATAATTGCATATACAACAGCCAGCGCACTGGATTCTGTTGCAGTACAGATTCCGCTTATGATAGATCCCATAATGATAACAGGCAGCAACAATGCCGGCAGAGTTTCCTTCAGAGAATGCGCTATTTCTTTGAAACTGGAGCGTTTTTTACGATAAGGCATCTTATATTTTACTGCCATAAAATAACAAAGAACCATATAAGCCAGACCAAGAAGGATTCCCGGTATCGCACCTGCCAGAAACATTTTTCCTACAGATACTGTTCCAATACACCCTGCAAAAATGATCATGATATTTGATGGAGGAATAATCGGGCCAATAATAGCGCTGGCCGCTGTAACTGCAGCAGAAAAATCGCGTTTATAGCCGCCATCTGTCATCAGTTTGATCTCGACCGGACCTAATCCGGAAGCATCTGCTATTGCAGAACCAGAAAGCCCTGCAAAAACCATACTTGCCATAACGTTTACATGTGCAAGACCTCCTTTGATATGCCCTACCAACTTCTCACAGAACGTAACGATTGCATTAGTAATTCCACCGACAGACATCAGATCTGTTGCAAGAATAAACAGCAATATACAAACATATGTGTATGTATCGATTCCAGAAAATAGTTTCTGAGCGATCATAGACTGATCTCCCCCAAGGAAGCCGAAAGAAATATTAGTCAGGGCTCCCATAGCAAATCCAACTGGTGTACCGATCAGCATGATAAGCAGAAAAAGAACAATCAGAAACACTAACATTCGCTTTCTCCTCCTTTCTCCGTTTCCGGATACTGTCTTTTTTCGCCAGCATAAAAGGGTTCAAGGATTCCGGAGAACACACCGATCATTTCTGTGATAACCTCATATGCTACTAAAATACATCCAAATACAGGTGCCGAATATAGTATATATCCTGGCGCGCGCAATATGGAAGATTTAAACATCATTCGAGTCTGTAC
>URWL01000344.1 GCA_900551465.1 uncultured Blautia sp.
GATCCCAATCAGATTGACAGACCATATCTGGACGACCGCACCAATGGACTCAGTTATGCAGCAGAACATATGAAAGGGAGTTCGTTATGCTGGCAGATCACATTGCTGCCGGAGGAATGTGAGAGATCTTCTCTGGCAATGGATGCGATTCGCCGTTTATAAAATATAGTATAGAAGAAGGCGGAAAACTTGGATTATAAAGACATATTAAGAAATGAAGAAGTAAAAGCTTTTTTAAAGAAAGGAAATGAAAATCTGGGTATCCTTGGATATACCGATCATTCAGAAAAGCATTGTGCCATTGTGGCAAAACGGGCAGGTATGATTTTGACAAAGCTGGGATATTCTAACCATGAAATCGAATTGGCAGAGATTGCAGGCGCATTGCATGATATCGGAAATGTAATCAACAGAAAGAACCATGGAGAATATGGGGCAATTCTTGCAAACTTTATTTTGGAAAAACTGGAATTCCCCCTGGAGGACAGAGTGATTCTTATGTCTGCTATTGGAAATCATGATGAAGCTACAGGAGAAGCGGTTGATGCCGTATCTGCCGCGCTGATCCTGGCAGATAAAACTGACGTCAGAAGAAACCGTGTAAGAAATAAAGATAAGGCAAGTTTTGATAAGCATGATCGTGTAAATTATGCAGTGACAAGTGCGGCAGTAAAGGTAAATGCGCAAAAGCATCTTATTACATTAAATCTGCAGATTGATGAAGAAATCTGTACTATGTATGAGTACTTTGAGATTTTTCTTGGAAGAATGATGATGTGCAGAAAGGCAGCAGAACTTCTGGGGACAAGATTTAAGCTTACAGCAAATGGAAGTAAAATATTGTAGAAAAGCCAGAGACGATTATAATATACATATAGAGATTATAATCAATGACAGATACAATGGAGGTAAATATGCTGGCTTATACATATGTTGAAAAAGGTAAATTTGAACTCAGGGAAAAACCGATACCAGTTCTTCAGGATGACAGAGATGCCATCGTTCGTGTGACTATGGCAAGTATCTGTACAAGCGATCTTCACATTAAGCATGGATCGGTTCCCAGAGCAGTACCCGGGATCACGGTGGGACATGAGATGGTCGGTATTGTGGAACGCACAGGTTCTGCGGTAAAAACAGTGAAGCCTGGAGACAGGGTAACGGTAAATGTAGAAACCTTTTGCGGAGAATGCTTTTTCTGCAAAAAGGGCTATGTGAATAACTGCACGGATCCGGATGGCGGCTGGGCATTAGGATGCCGGATCGACGGAGGGCAGGCAGAATATGTGAGGGTTCCTTACGCTGATCAGGGGCTGGATCGGATTCCGGATGAAGTGACAGATGAACAGGCTCTTTTTGTGGGAGATATTCTGGCAACCGGGTTCTGGGCTGCGCGGATCTCTGAGATCAAAGAGGAGGATACAGTTCTTCTTCTGGGCGCAGGTCCTACGGGAATCTGTACTCTGCTTTGTGTTATGCTTAAAAACCCTAAAAGGATCATTGTATGCGAAAAAGATCCGAAACGCCGTGAATTTGTAAAGGAGCATTATCCGCAGGTGCTTCTTACAGAACCGGAAGATATACAGGATTTTGTGAAAAAACACAGTGACCATGGCGGTGCGGATGTGGTCATAGAAGCGGCAGGAGCAAAGGATACATTCCGTATGGCATGGGAATGCGCGAGACCGAATGCTGTTGTCACAGTGGTAGCGCTGTATGATGAAGCGCAAATCCTTCCTCTTCCGGATATGTACGGGAAGAATCTGATTTTTAAGACAGGCGGAGTAGATGGATGCGATTGTGAGGAAATCCTTCGGCTGATCCAGGAGGGAAAAATCGATACCACGCCTCTTATTACGCATAAATATCCTCTTGCACAGATTGAAGAAGCATATAAGCTTTTTGAAAACAGAGAAGATCACGTTATAAAAGTAGCGATTGTGTAAAAAAGTAAACCGCCTTTCCGGTAAGTTCCGGAAAGGCGGTTTTTTGTGCAGGTGTTCAGGAAATCCCAAAAAGTAATTGACAAAGATGAGTTAGCTGAAGTATACTTATCCATAAGTTAGTTGAAACATACTATCGAAAAGACAGTATATCACAGCAGCTTCCTGAAGCCCACAAAACAGGAATTAATTTGCTGCAGAAAGGTTCTTGAAATGAAGAAAATAACAAAATTATTCTGGATGGTTCCTGGATTTTTATGTCTGGGACTGGGATCCCTGGGGATTATACTTCCGTTTTTGCCGACAGTGCCTTTTTATATGGCAGCTGTTTTTTGTTTTGCAAAAAGTTCCCGAAAGCTTCACGACTGGTTTGTCGGGACGAAGCTGTACAAAAAACATCTGGACAGCTTTGTACAGGAACGGGCAATGACTATGAACACAAAGCTCCGGATCGTGGCAATGGTTTCCGGGATTATGGGAATAGGATTTCTTTTAATGGAGGATGTACCTGCAGGAAGGATTTGTCTGGCAGCTGTCTGGGTGTTTCATCTTTTTTATTTTTTTTACAGGATACGCACGATTCCTGCAAACACAGATCAGTAGTCGGTCAGAAAAATAACAGGAGAAAATTTGCAGAATGATAAAAAAAAGACTGGTGGGACTTTTGTCTCACGCAAAAAAATACATTATATACAATATATTCTGGCAGTGGATTTCACTTCTGGCACAGATTGGAGCTGTATTTGCCATTACAGCTATGCTGGCGCAGGCAGCAACGTTTTCCGGTATGGATGGAGGAATCCATGCAGGGCAGACTGTTTTGATTCTGGTAATCTGCGTTGCAGTACGTTTTGTCTGTGAAAGAATGGCGGCCAGAGCTTCCTATCAGGCCAGTGTAGGGG
>URWL01000345.1 GCA_900551465.1 uncultured Blautia sp.
TCTTCTACCTGTTCCATAGTGGACATGCCGCTTAAAACGACCTTTACATTTGATTTGCTGGCTACCCAGCGAAGAGCCCAGGAGGAAACGCTACTGTTGGGGCGGGCTTTAGTAAAAGGTACGGTAACATTTTCTGGAAGCTGTGCCAGAGAACCACCTTTCACAGGCTCCATAATGACCAGAGGGATACCAAGCTTTTCTGTAAGCGCATAGCCTCTGTCACCTGCCTGAATGTCTGTGTCTACATAATTATACTGGATCTGGCAAAAATCCCAGGAACGGTAGGTGGCAATGGTTTCAAATACCTCGTACTCATCGTGGAAAGAAAAGCCAAAATAGCGGATCTTTCCCTGTGCTTTCAGTTCTTCAAAATAAGGAATCAGCCCAAGTTCCAGAACTGTCTGCCATCTTTCTTTATCTAAACAGTGGAGAAGATAAAAGTCCACATAGTCTACCTGAAGGCGATCGAGCTGTTCCTGAAATAACCGTTTTGCGTCATCCAGGGTTTTTACATTCCAGACAGGAAGCTTGGTAGCCAGAAAGAAATCTTCCCGATTATATTTTTTCAGTACACGACCGAGAAATGGTTCACTGTCACCATTGTGGTAAGGATAGGCGGTATCTATGTATGTCACCCCGGCAGCAATGGCAGTGTCAAGCATTTTTTCTGCTTCTGGTTCACAGATAGAGCCATCTTTGTTCAAAGGGAAACGCATACAGCCAAATCCCAGAAGTGAAGGAGAAATCCCAAGTTTTTCAAATTTACGATATTCCATAAGTCGAACCTCCTTATACATATGATTTTAGCAGTACAGAAGAAATAATATTCTTTGTACTGGATTTATAAAATCCATAAATTATATGAGTGTGTAAAAATATTGATACAAGCAGGAAATTTATGCCTTTTTAAGTATAGCATATAAAATAAAAATGAGAAACAAGTTCTTTTGGCGTGTACACGATTGAAACAAACATGGATAGACAATGTTGTCGGGAAATAATACATAAATTATGTGGTCATACTGGATATTTTGCAGAAGACAAAGTATAATCAAGTTGATATTTTTCAAAGCTGAAGATATGGCTTGATACAGAGTTCTTTAGATTCGTAAAGGGATTTAGCTGTGGAGGAACAGAAAATGTGGATATTATATGCAGCAGGTTCTTCTTTTTTTGCGGGAATTACCGCAGTTCTTGCAAAATGTGGAATCAAAAAAACAGATTCGGATGTGGCGACCGTGATTCGAACGGTTGTGGTTCTGGTATTTTCGTGGCTGATGGTTCTGATTACCGGAAGCGGGAAGGGGATTCCCGAACTTAGTGGAAAAACGTTGGTGTTTCTTATTCTGTCTGGACTTGCGACGGGGGCTTCTTGGATCTGCTACTTTCATGCTTTGCAGAAGGGCGACATCAATAAGGTTGTTCCCATTGACAAATCCAGTACAGTTTTAACTATTCTGCTTGCGCTGATTTTTCTGGGAGAAGGCATTAATGCTGGAAAAATAGCAGCTGTTATTCTGATCGGCGGCGGTACGCTTTTGATGATCGACAGAAAAGTTACAGAAAGAAATCAAAAGAAACAGAAAGACTGGCTGATCTATGCAGTTCTTTCGGCGGTTTTTGCCAGCCTTACAGCTATTCTGGGAAAAATTGGAATCCAGAATGTGGACTCTAATCTGGGAACAGCCATCCGTACCACAGTTGTGTTGCTGATGGCATGTCTTATGGTAGTTATTACCGGAAAAGCTAATCAGATCAGGAAAACTGACAGAAGAGAACTGAGATTTATTATATTGTCTGGTTTTGCAACAGGCGCCTCCTGGCTGTGCTATTACAGAGCGCTTCAGGATGGACCTGCCAGTGTTGTGGTTCCGATCGACAAGCTGAGTATTTTGGTCACGATTTTCTTTTCATGGCTGGTGTTTCATGAGAAACTGTCAAAAATATCTGTGTGCGGTCTGACCGGAATTGTGGCTGGAACCCTGCTGCTGGCAATACTGTAGACAGATATGAGCAGTTGATGTGGTCAAAATGGAAAGCGGCCGTATTGCTATCCGGTGGTACTTTTGATAAAATATGGAGGTATTATGCAAAACGAATGATGAGGTGACTAGATGAGCGAGATAATGATCAGAATCGTATCACCGGAGGATGCAGAAGAACTTCTGGATATTTATGCTCCTTATATCAGGGATACAGCAGTGACTTTTGAATATACAGTTCCATCTGTAGAAGAATTCAAAGAAAGGATCCGCCATACGCTGGAGAGGTTTCCTTATTTGGCCGTGGTAAGAGACGGGGAGATTATAGGGTATGTATACGCAGGTCCTCTTCATCCTCGGGCAGCCTATGCCTGGTCTGCAGAAACTTCTATTTATGTGAAAAAAGATAAAAAAAATCAAGGTACGGGAAAACTGCTTTATGAAGCTTTAGAAAAAGTTCTGAAGGAGCAGAATATTCTTAGTGTCAATGCATGTATAGCATATCCGGAAGTGGAAGATGAATATCTGACAAAGGACAGTGTCAGGTTTCATCTCCATATGGGATATAAAATGGCAGCAGAGTTTCATAAATGTGCATATAAACTTGGACATTGGTATAATATGGTCTGGATGGAAAAGCATATTGGAGATCATATAGCAGATCCGGCAGCACCCAGGACATTTGAAGAAGTGAGAGGAAGATTTCATCAATGGGAGAGATGAGAAGCAGCACCAAACTGAAAAACATAGAATTTATTCGTATTTTTTTTGCTGTAAGTATTGTATATTTTCACCTTCTCCATTCATTTATAATTCCGTTTACCGAAGACGCAGCAGTATATCAGGAACTT
>URWL01000346.1 GCA_900551465.1 uncultured Blautia sp.
CTCCTTGATAAACAGTTTTATTATTTTAACTGTCTACCTAGAAGGGAGCATATCAGCATCAATATAGGAAGGGCAAGGGGGAAATTTTTTATAAAGGCATAGTCGAGATAAAGAAATACATGACAATAAAGTGGCAGGCGCTTCCAAGCATAATGAACACATGAAAAATTTCATGGGAACCGAAGCTTTTGTGCTTTGAGTTAAAGATAGGGAGCTTCAGTCCGTAAATGATTCCGCCGATGGTGTAGATAATGCCGCCTGCCAGAAGCCAGTTAAATCCGGCTCTGGGAAGAGAATGGAAGATGGGGACAAAGGCAAGTACACAGAGCCATCCCATTCCAATATACAGTACCGAGGAAAGCCATTTTGGGCAGTTGATCCAAAAACCTTTCAGCAGGATTCCGGCTATGGCGATCGTCCATACAAGTCCGCAGAGAATATAACCGACTCTGTTGTGAAGGGCGATGAGGCATACTGGAGTATAGCTTCCTGCGATCATGATAAAGATCATCATGTGATCGATTTTTCGCAGTCTCCGGTTGACTTTTTCCGTAGAATCTACAGAATGATAAATGGTGCTGGCTGTATATAAAAGGATCATTGTCAGGATAAATACGGCAAGCGCAGTAATATGAAGAGTATCTTCTGCACGGGCAGCTTTTATAAGAAGGGGAGCAGCCCCGGCACAGGCCAGAAGTACGGCAATACCATGTGTGATCGCGCTCCATGGGTCTTTTAGTTTCAGTTTCATTAGAATCGCCTCCTGAATTTAGTCTAAACATAGATGTTGGTTTCATGTAGTAATGAATACTATATATAAGATGTATGATAACTATATATCAAAAATTCATAGTTGTAAAGGGATTTCATAAATTTTTAACAAATATTTTGATGTTCAAAGTTTTTGGGGGCGAAATTTGGTGAGTGAAATATTTTGATGGAGAAGATGGGCAATATCATGGAGAAGGACTGGTAAACAGATGAACGATTTGGTAAGATAGACACAGAACACAAGGGAGGCTCTTTTATGAATATTAACGAGATTGCCAAACTGGCCGGTGTTTCCAGAACAACGGTATCCAGGTATTTAAATGACGGATATGTAAGCGAAGAGAAAAAAGAAAAAATCCGGAAGGTAATCCAGGAAACAGGGTATCAGCCTTCTGCTCAGGCCCAGATGCTCAGGACAAAAAAAACAAAACTGGTGGGAGTGGTCCTTCCGAAGATTAATTCAGATACTATCAGCCGCGAAGTGGCAGGCATCAGCGATGTACTGACAAGAAAAGGATATCAGATCATACTTGCAAATACTAATAATGATATTGAAGAGGAATTAAAGTCTCTTTCTCTTTTTCGGGACAATCAGGTGGACGGAGTGGTATTTATTGCTACGATGTTTACCAAAAAGCATAAGCAGATGCTGAAGGAATATAAAGTTCCGATTGTGATCCTGGGACAGAAGCTGGAGGGATATCCCTGTGTATATCAGGACGATCATCAGGCAGCCTATATGATTGCAGACAAGCTTCTGGAGCATGGAAAAAAGCCTGCCTACATCGGAGTCACAGAAAAGGATGAAGCAGTTGGCGCAAGGCGCAGAAAAGGGTTTGAGGATGCGCTGAAAAAGTATAGGCTGTCCGTAGCTCCGGAAATGATGGAAACAGGAAATTTTACCATGGAATCCGGATATGAATGTGCAGAAAGAATTTTTGAAAGAGATCCGTCTGTAGATTCTTTGATGTGCGCTACAGATACTATGGCAGTAGGGGCAATGACGTATGTGAAGGAAAAAGGACTGCGGATACCGGAGGACGTGCAGGTGGTAGGGATTGGAGACGGTACACCTGGAAAGATTATTGATCCCAAGCTGACAACTGTACATTTTTTTTATAAAACAAGCGGTATGGAGGCAGCAGCCATGCTTGTAGATCTTATGGAATCGGAAAGCGGCATTAAAAAAGAAATAAAAATGGGATGTGAAATCGTTCTCAGAAAATCCCATAGAAATTCTCTGTAAGGAAAGACCGGGAGGAACCAGAAAACAGGAGCTGGCTTCTCCCGGTTTTTTATTTATGCGGAATATGACTTCCCATAGCAGTCTGCATCTGGCGTGCAAAGCGGAGTTTGTTTAATATATACAAAATCAGGGGAAAATATTTATTACATTTTCCGTCTTTACAATTGAAAAACACAGGAATATAATAAAATCAAGATATGAGAACGATTCCATATAAATAAAAGGCATAAATAAATAAAAAGTATGAAATTAAAGAAAATATTATATGGAAACGATAACATAATAAAGGGAAAGAGAAAAGGAGGAAGCTATGGACTACAAAAAAACAGCCCAGGAGATCTACGATCACGTAGGGAAAAAAGACAATATTATTTCCGCAGCACACTGTGCCACACGTCTGCGTCTTGTGATCGCAGACAACAGCAAAGCAGACAAGGATGCAGTAGAAAACATCGATGGAGTAAAGGGTGTATTCTTTGCCCAGGGGCAGATGCAGATCATTCTGGGAACAGGAGTTGTCAATAAGGTTTATGATGAATTTATCAGAATCGCCGGGATTTCCGAAAGCAGCAAGGAAGAACTGAAAAAGGTGGCGGCGTCAAAGGCAAATCCTTTCCAGAGACTGATCAAGACGCTGGGAGATATTTTTGTTCCGATCATTCCGGCTATTGTTGCCAGCGGTTTCCTTATGGGTATCATGGAAGCCCTGAACTTTATGGTAAATAATGGATTCCTGGATATTAATACAAGCGGATCTATTTATACGTTTGCGCAGATTTTCAGCAACACCGCCTATACATTCCTGCCAATCC
>URWL01000347.1 GCA_900551465.1 uncultured Blautia sp.
CACATAACCTTACCGGCATCCATTGCAGAACCACCGCCAAGAGCAATGATACAATCCGGCTCAAAGGCACGCATTGCTGCCGCACCGGCTTTTGCAGATGCAAGAGATGGATCCGGCTCTACATCAGAGAAGCAGGTATGAACGATTCCCATCTGATCCAGTTTATCTTCAATCGCTTTTGTATATCCGTTTTTGTAAAGGAAGGAGTCTGTTACAATAAAACAGCGTTTCTTGCCCATAACAGTTCCCAGTTCATCAAGTGCTACCGGCATACAGCCTTTTTTGAAATAAACCTTTTCCGGTGTTCTCATCCAGAGCATGTTCTCTCTCCTCTCTGCAACAGTCTTAATATTGATCAGGTGCTTCACTCCTACGTTTTCGGAGACAGAGTTGCCGCCCCAGGAACCGCAGCCAAGTGTAAGAGAAGGAGCAAGCTTAAAGTTATAAAGATCGCCGATTCCACCCTGAGAAGACGGTGTATTTACAAGGATACGGCAGGTTTTCATTGCCGCTGCATGTTTTTCCATCTTTTCTTTTTCATTTACATTAATGTAAAGAGAAGATGTATGTCCGTATCCGCCGTCCGCTACCAGCTGTTCAGCCTTTGAAATCGCCTCGTCAAAAGTTTTTGCCTTGTACATTGCAAGTACCGGAGAAAGCTTCTCATGAGCAAACTCTTCACTGATATCTACGGATTCCACCTCGCCAATCAGGATCTTTGTATCAGCCGGAACCTTTACACCTGCCATTTCTGCGATTGTGGCAGCCTTCTGACCTACGATCTTTGCATTCAGAGCGCCGTTGATAAGGATGGTCTTTCTTACTTTATCCAGCTCGTCTTTTTTCAGGAAGTAGCAGCCTCTGTACTGAAACTCATCCTTAACAGCCTGATACACTTTTTCGAGAACTGTCACCGACTGTTCAGAAGCACAGATCATACCATTGTCAAAGGTCTTGGAATGGATGATGGAGTTTACTGCCAGACGTACATCTGCTGTATCGTCAATAATAACCGGTGTATTTCCTGCACCTACTCCAAGTGCCGGTTTTCCGGAGGAATAAGCTGCTTTTACCATTCCAGGACCGCCTGTTGCAAGGATAATATCTGCTTCTTTCATAACCAGATTAGTAAGCTCAAGGCTTGGTACGTCGATCCATCCGATGATTCCTTCCGGCGCTCCCGCTTTCACAGCAGCTTCCAGTACAATCTTTGCCGCCTCAATTGTAGATGCCTTTGCACGAGGATGTGGACTGATAATGATCGCATTTCTTGTTTTCAGAGCGATCAAAGTTTTAAAAATAGCAGTTGAAGTAGGATTTGTAGTCGGAATAACTGCCGCGATCAGTCCGATCGGTTCTGCAATTTTTTTGATTCCATAAACCGGATCTTCTTCGATCACTCCGCAGGTTTTTGTATCTTTATATGCATTGTAGATGTACTCTGCCGCATAATGATTTTTAATAACCTTATCTTCTACGATACCCATGCCCGTTTCTGCAACAGCCATTTTTGCAAGGGGAATACGTGCTTTGTCAGCAGCGGTAGCTGCAGCCTTGAAAATTTTGTCTACCTGCTCCTGTGTATAAGCGGCGAAAAGTTTCTGTGCTTCTTTCATCGCAGCCATCTTTGCTTCCAGTGCTTCTGCAGTGTCGATCACAGCCGGGATGTGGGTTTCTGTTTTTGCCATGTGAAATCCTCCTTGTTATCCTTTTATTTTTGCTTTTGCCTGATAATGTATCAAATAATTCTGTTAATCAATTAACGTTAATTTTTTATCAAACTTGATACTGTCATTATAAAAGTTTGTTAATCATTTGTCAATCATGGTTTTTAACCAACTTTTCAAATATTCTTATTATTTTTTTATCAATAATACCCAAAAAGTATTTTGGAATATTTTTCCTTTCTTCCGCATATCTTAATTGATGTGACCCCAAAATAAATAAATGTCTGTATAATACGGGGCTTTTCCATAAAATTTAACCCAGGATTAACAGAAGTTTTTTTTCTATTTATCATAAGGAGCGTAAAATCATGATCAGTTGCATTGCAGTAAGAAACGATCAGAAAACTATTTATACACAGATTGAAGAAGAAAGACAAAGATTGAAGAAAAAAGAACAATTTAAGCATCTGCTGAACGGAAGCGAATTTCAGATGAAAGGAAAATGCGCCATCAGTCTGATGCAGACAAAGCTTGATATCATAAATACCATACTCACCATGAAATATGGCCGAAATGTAATCCAGTCACAAACCGGACGCCTCAAAGAATTTGACAGTGTATACAAAAAAATGCAGAAAAAAGGTCTGGAACTGAATTTTGATCTTGCACTGGAAAAAATAAACGATCTGATCGGTGTACGGGCTGTCTGCGCTTATATGGATGACATTTATCAGGTTGCGGAATTATTAGGAAGACAGAAAGATATCCGCATCATCAAGACTAAAGATTATATTAAAGAGCCTAAAAAATCCGGCTATCAGAGCCTGCATCTGATTCTGGAAGCTGCTATTCCTCAGCAGGATGATATCCAATGGATAAAAATCGAACTGCAGCTTCGGACTGCTGCTATGGATTACTGGGCAAATCTGGATCACCAGCTCCGATATAAGAGAGGAAAAAAAGACGCACAGTTAATTGACGAAGAACTTCAGCAATGTGCCTCTGTAATCCGTTCTCTGGATCAGACAATGTTGAAGATCCGAAAAAAGATTGATAAAATTTAAACAAATTCACCACAAAAAGCGGATCAATTCCTTATATCATTTAAGGAATCGATCCGCTTTGTACTTTTCTCCATATCAGAACAGTATTTTAT
>URWL01000348.1 GCA_900551465.1 uncultured Blautia sp.
GTTTTATCTGGCCATCCTTTTTCTTCAAAAAAATGATAAGTACTGCTATGAGTAAAACAAATATTCCTGCAATCAGATATTTCATAATCGGTCCGCCCCCTTTACTGCAGATATTGTCTGATGGCTTTTCGCAGTTCTTCCAGTTTTACAGGCAATGTACGAACCGTCAGCTTGTCCTGTTCAGATTGAAGATATTTTTGTGGATTTCCTGTCAGAAGGATCATCGGTCGTTTTCTGCTCTTTTTCCATTCCTGTTCATTTTCTTTTATCACTTCATCCATTACAATCCAGACAACAGGCTTTCGTCTTCCTAATTTTTTCCGGGCTTCTTCTATTGATGAAAAAATCAAAACCTGAGCAGAAACAGATTTTACAGCTATTGACAGTCCTCTTGCATACCTTGTATCCTCACACAAAATCGCGAGCAAAGGATTTGTTCTTGTTCCCTGTCCTGCCTGAATAAAGTCCAGTACCGGCGTATTATAAAGGCTGAAATCCTTTTCCTTGTGTGCAGCTTCATAGTAGCTTCTGGCCGCCCTGCACATTCGGATACAAAACTGTTCAATATCAATCCGTACATCCCCATTCCGGATTTCCTGCTGATCCAGCTGACATACTGACGTACCACAATTAATTCCCAGATGAAAATGGATATGGCTGCTGTTTTCATCATTAAAGAATCCTTTATTCTGATGAAGATATTCGCAGCGAAGCTGCCAGCATCTTTCTCCGCAAATATAAGGTGCCTTATCCCCTGATGAAATCTTAAAAAAATCATCTGCAAATTCATCAAACCATCGAATATACTGTGCTCCTACGTCACGAGTAGGATTTTTCTTTCGATCCAGTATAATGCGTCCATCTCGATATCTCTTTACAATATCCGGAAAAGCAATTCCCCCGCAGATATCAGGAAGTGTCAGCGCCAGTGCCAGTGCAGACTGCCATCTTCCGTCCCGTATATTTAATTCCACTTCTGTTACACGATCCAGAAATGTAAAACTGACATTGGCCCGATTCATTCCGTACCTCCTTTAGCAAAAATCGCCTGCCGGAATATCCGGCAGACGACATAATCTCTGGGTATCTTCTGCAGATTGTTTCCATCTGTTTTATTTCAAACAGAATTTCTAAAAATGCAGGTGTCCCTGAAGCCAGATATTTGCTCTTAATCTTCTTCCCACTTCAGGCTCTCCAAGGAGATCTTTTTTGTTAATACAGACGTCAAACTGCAGATTATTACATTCTACGGTCATCTGCAAAATTTCTTCTCCTGTCAAAATATTTGTGAAAGAATGAAAATCCAGAATTTCTCCAAGAATACTGTACTGATCACATTGTATTCCGTAAGGCATAAAATAGGAATCAACAATAGAAAATACATCTTCTTTCCCAATTCTCTGTGCGATCATGGAATATGTATCCATATCTTCCATGGTCAGGTTTTCCATTGCTTCCTGATCGCCATCCCGGGCTGCAGCCATAAGATGGTTCCGGTTTCTGGTGATCTCCTGTTCTACCTTCACTGCCTCCTTATCCTTCAGGGCAGGAAGAAGAATCCTTCCCTCCTTTGCCAGACCAGACAAAGTCAGCGGCTGTCCTCCAAAATTTCCTTTTGATTTTTCTCTCAGATATTCTGCCGCATCCTGAAGATAAAATATCAGTGTGATCCCGATTCTCAGATCATCGCAGGCTCCTGCAAAAGACTCTTTATCCAGATGTCTTTCCACAGTTACCTGCTCCTGCGTGGTGATCCCTGTTCCCCGGAAAAAAGGAAAATAATAATCTACATGGAAGCGATTATATTCATCATACTGTCCACACACAGTAATGCCGCAGTCACATCCATAGTTTTTGGAAAACTCCACAAAAACTCCATCCTTATGATCTTCTACCGCCACTTTCTCATCGTAGTTTCTTACCGTATCTCCGATGATCTCTTTAATCCCTTCCCTGCTTTTTATATCGGAAAAACCAACTGCTCTCAGATAACTGTGCACCAAAACACCTCCATACCCGTTTTATGCACGGGTTTTCTTTTCAATCTTCTTCATACCGCCCATGTATGGCTGAAGTGCTTCCGGAATATTTACAGAGCCATCTGCATTCAGGTTGTTTTCCAGGAAAGCAATCAGCATTCTTGGCGGTGCAACAACTGTGTTATTTAATGTATGAGCCAGATATTTCTTACCATCCTCACCGTTTACGCGGATTTTCAGACGACGTGCCTGAGCATCCCCCAGATTAGAACAGCTTCCTACCTCAAAATATTTCTTCTGTCTTGGAGACCATGCCTCTACGTCAACAGATTTCACTTTAAGATCTGCAAGATCACCGGAGCAGCATTCCAGTGTACGAACCGGAATATCAAGAGAACGGAACAGATCTACCGTATTCTGCCATAATTTATCAAACCACATTTTACTTTCTTCCGGCTTGCAGACAACGATCATTTCCTGCTTTTCAAACTGATGAATACGATAAACGCCTCTTTCCTCCAGACCATGGGCGCCTTTTTCTTTACGGAAGCATGGAGAATAGCTGGTCAGTGTTTTTGGCAGTTCCTGCTCCGGAATGATCTGATCGATAAATTTACCGATCATAGAATGCTCACTTGTACCGATCAGATAAAGATCTTCTCCCTCGATCTTGTACATCATAGCATCCATTTCAGCAAAGCTCATAACACCTGTTACTACGTTGCTTCTGATCATAAAAGGCGGAACACAGTAAGTAAAGCCTCTGTTGATCATAAAATCACGGGCATAGGAAATAACTGCAGAGTGAAGTCTTGCAATATCTCCCATCAGATAATAG
>URWL01000349.1 GCA_900551465.1 uncultured Blautia sp.
ATTGGGAAGAGTTTTGTATTTTGTTCCATAAATCGTGTTATTTTCACAGATATACACATAATCCGCGTCCGGGCTGATATCCAGATCGCTGCAGTCCGGAATATAGGAAAAGGTTTTGTCTTCCGAAGAAGCAATTTTATTGACTTTTCCATATTTCTGTGCTTCCTGATAAGCTTTTTTTGCCCACTGCCCTGTTACGATATAATCAGCCACTCCGTTTTTCATCAGGTTCATGGGAATCATGGCAAACTGCTGGGAAGCTCCGCCCTGAAGAAACAGAACTTTATAATTGTCCGGAATGTTCATCAAATCCCGGAGATCCTGTTCTGCCTCATCAATGATCTTCTGGAATTCAGGGCTTCTGTGGCTCATTTCCATAACAGACATGCCGCTGCCCTGATAATCCATCATCTCTGCTGCCACTTCTTTCAGTACAGGTTCCGGCAATACGGCCGGACCTGCGGAAAAATTGTAAACTCTGCTCATTTTTTCATATCCTCCTCATCAAAAACATCATCAATGCTTGCACCGGCAGGCACCATTGGAAATACGCTCAGATCCTGGTCGATCCAACAGTCCAGAACCACAGGTCCGTTTGAAGCCAGAGCCTCTTTAAGAGCCGGCTCTACTTCTTCCATTTTTGTGACACGGATCGCTTTCGCGCCCATTCCCTCAGATATCTTCACAAAATCCACTGCATCATTTAATACAGTATGTGAATATCTGTGATCGTAGAACAAAGTCTGCCACTGGCGTACCATTCCAAGAACGTGATTGTTCAGGACGATCTGTACAAGCGGCTTTCCACAGCGCACTGCTGTTGCAATCTCATTCATGTTCATTCGGAAACAACCGTCTCCAGCGATATTTACCACTGTTTTATCAGGTCTTCCCATTTTTGCTCCGATAGCAGCACCAAGACCATAGCCCATGGTTCCCAGTCCTCCGGAAGTCAGGAATGTTCTTGGTTCTTTGTATTTATAATACTGAGCCGCCCACATCTGATGCTGTCCCACATCTGTAGTAATGATCGCATCACCGCCGGTCAGCTCGTAAAGCTTTTCGATCACATAAGGACCTGTAAGCTGTGTATGGTCATAATTCAGAGGATATTTTGCTTTCATTTCCTGGATATGTTCCATCCATTTTGGATGTCTCTTTTCCGGAATTTCCTCAAGGAGTCTGCGGAGAACTTCTTTTACATCCCCTTCAATATAAGCGTCTACAAGTACGTTTTTGTTGATCTCAGCCGCATCAATATCTACCTGTAAAATTTTCGCCTTATTTGCAAAAGTTTTAACGTTTCCAGTTACACGATCGCTGAAACGGGCTCCCAGAACAATAAGGAGATCACACTGGCTGACACCCAGATTAGAAGTCTTTGTTCCATGCATTCCAAGCATTCCGGTATAATAGGGATCTTCTCCGGAAAATCCGCCTTTTCCCATAAGACTGTCGCATACCGGAGCCTGAATCCTGTGAGAAAGCTCTGTAATTTCTTTGGAGGCTCCTGAGATCACTGCGCCGCCTCCAACAAAAATAAATGGCTTTTCTGCCTCCTGGATCATCTTAACCGCAGTTTCTACGTCTGTTTTATGGATTTCGCTGGTCTCACGGTTTACGGTAGCCGGACGGCGGGGAGAATACTCATAAAGAGCTCCTGTTACGTCCTTTGTCACATCTACCAGCACCGGCCCCGGCCGGCCGCTTTTTGCAATATAAAATGCCTTGCGGATGGTATCGGCAAGTTTTTCGATGTCTTTTACAATGTAACTGTGTTTTGTGATCGGCATCACAATACCTGCAATATCCACCTCCTGAAAGGAATCCTTGCCAAGAAGAGGTTTGCCTACATTGGCAGTAATTGCTACTACCGGAACTGAATCCATCATGGCTGTAGCGATTCCAGTTACCAGATTCGTGGCACCCGGTCCTGAGGTTGCCATACAGACACCTACTTTCCCGGTTGCACGGGCATAACCATCTGCCGCATGAGCAGCCCCCTGCTCATGGGAAGTCAAAATATGGTGAATATCATCCTTATATTTATAAAGTGCATCATAAACATTCAGGATAGCTCCGCCCGGATAACCAAAAACAGTATCCACGCCCTGCTCCTTCAAACATTCTATGATGATCTCCGCACCTGTCATCTGCATAGTTTTTCCTCCTTGATCCCCTTTATTTCGCCTTTGGAACTTCCAGAATCGCACCTCTGTTTCCGGATGTTACCATTGCCGCATATCTTGCAAGATAGCCGGTTGTCACCTTCGGCTCTCTGGGCTGCCATTTCGCTTTTCTCGCTGCCATTTCCTCATCAGAAACCTTTACTTCCAGCTTCAGACCCGGGATATCAATACTGATGATATCTCCCTCTTCAATCAGGGCGATAGGTCCGCCTACTGCCGCTTCCGGAGAAACATGACCAATAGATGCTCCTCTGGATGCTCCGCTGAAACGGCCGTCTGTGATCAGGGCTACGGAAGAGCCAAGCCCCATACCAGCAATAGCTGAAGTAGGATTCAGCATCTCACGCATTCCCGGCCCCCCTTTTGGTCCCTCATACCGGATCACTACCACATCACCGGAAACGATCTTTCCGCCTTTGATGGCCTCAATCGCATCTTCCTCACAATCAAAGACTCTGGCCGGACCTTCGTGGACCATCATTTCCTCCACCACTGCGGAACGTTTTACCACACCGCCGTCCGGAGCCAGATTTCCTTTCAAAACTGCAAGACCGCCTGTCTGACTGTATGGTGCATCAATTGGACGGATAACCTCCGGATTCAGATTTATACAATTTTGAAT
>URWL01000350.1 GCA_900551465.1 uncultured Blautia sp.
AGCTGCAGGCGCTATGGAATATAAGACGATTCTGGGAAGCGGACAGGTTCTTTATATTAATGATATTGAACCCTGTTCCAGAGAAGCGGATTTTGCAGGCGAGTATGACTTTAGAGAACTGGTCCGGGCAGTTAAGCTGGGAGACAGGACTGAGACAGATACGGCTATCTCTCATTTTATGAAAAGCATCAGAAAAGACACAATATCTCCAGGGCAGTATCAGCTTCTTTTTATGGAGCTTTTATCAGAACTGATGAAGATCATACGTGCATATAAACTTCAGCCCGGTCAGATATTTGGAGAGCATGCAGGCTCCTGGCAGGAATTTTATAAGTATATTTCTGTAGATGAGCTGGAAAACTGGCTTCAGGAGATATGTACCAAACTCCGTCATACTCTTCACCATGAAAGAAGGGATTCCACAGTACGTCTTACAGAACAGGCCAAAGCATATATACGGGAGCATTATAAGGAAAATGATCTTTCGGCAGACAGCCTCTGCCGGCATTTAAATGTCAGTGCAGCTTATTTTTCAACTATTTTTAAGAGGGAAGTAGGAATGAGCTTTGTGGCTTATCTGACTCAGGTACGCCTGGAACATGCAGTAGAGCTTCTTCGCACAACAGAGGATAAAACATACATTATTGCATCCCAGGTAGGATATACAGAACCAAATTATTTCAGTTATGTATTTAAGAAACAATATGGGATATCGCCGTCCAGATATCGGGCGAATATGGTATCTCAGGAACAGAAAGCAGAATAAAAAGGTTGCTGCCCTATGAACTATTTGAAAAATAAATGGAATGAGCTGCGTACATATATCAACAGGCGGGAACTTCAGTTTATGCTATCCGTATCATTTACGCTGGTAGCGCTGGTAGGAATGGTGTTTATTGGCGCTTTTCTTTATCAAAGCTATGGAAGAGCGGCGGAGGAAATGATGTTCAATGATAATCGTCAGCTGATCAATCAGGTGGAGATTAATCTGAATAATTATCTGCGTAATATGATGAGGATTTCTGATGCCATGTACTATAATGTGATCAAGCAGGTAGATATGAAAACAGACGATATCTCTCAGGAACTGGATCTCCTTTATGAGGTGAATAAGGACAGTCTGGTAAGTGTAGCCTGTTTTTCGGAAGATGGAGAGCTGATCAGTGCGGCCCCTGTAGGCAGTGTAAAGAAAAATGTGGATATTACAGAACAGAGCTGGTTTGCCAATGCCAGGGATAAAATGGAAAATCTGCATTTTTCTGAACTTCATGTACAGAATATATTTGAAAACAGCAATGGACGCTACTATTGGGTAGTGTCTTTGAGCCGTGGTGTGGAACTGACTACAGAAGGGAAAATGTCTGGAGGAATCCTTCTGGTAGATATGAATTTCAGCGGGATCCGTCAGATTTTTACCGAGATCAACAGCCGGGGAGTGGGATATGTTTATCTGGTAAATAGTGAAGGGGAGATTATTTATCACCCGAAACAGAATCTTATTTTTTCCAATATGCTTAAAGAAAACAACAAAATAGCCAGCCAGTATGATGACGGAGTTTATGAAGAAACTTTTCAGGGTGAGGACCGTACCGTAATTGTAAAGACAGTAGGATACACAGGATGGAAGATTGTCAGCGTTACACCAAAGAAAGAGCTTTTACAGGATTTCAGCAGTACTAAACTGATGGCAGTGATCATTGTTATCCTGGCAGTGACTTTGATGGTATTTGCCAATCAGTTTGTTGCAGTGCGTATTGCCAAGCCGCTGAAAAAACTGGAAAATTCTCTGAAGGGGATCGGTGTGGATCAACAGCCGGATATTTATATGGGCGGTTCTCTGGAGATACAGCATTTGGGTCAGACGATTCGATCTATGGTGGATCAGCTGCAGCGTCTTACAGACGATATTGTCCGGGAGCAGGAGGAAAAAAGAAAAAGTGAGCTGGATGCCCTGCAGTCTCAGATCAATCCTCATTTTTTGTATAATACGTTAGATTCCATCATGTGGATGATTGAAAGTGAACGTTATGAAGATGCGGTAGCTATGGTAAATTCTCTTGGCAAGCTTCTTCGTATCAGTCTTTCAAAAGGAAAAAATATCATTACGGTAGGAGATGAGCTGCAGCATGCCAGAAGCTATCTGGACATCCAGAAGTACAGATATAAAAATAAGTTTACGTCCTTTTTTGATATAGAAGAGGGAATTGAAAAATACAGGACGATCAAACTGATCATACAGCCGCTTTTGGAAAATGCTATTTATTATGGAATGGAATATATGGACGGAGAAGGAGAAATCCACATCCGTGCATACACAAGTGGTGAGGATCTTTTTATAGAAGTGGAGGATAATGGGCTGGGCATGCCTCAGGAACAGGTTGAAAGGCTGCTGACAGAGAATTCAGAAACAAGGAGCAAGGGCTCCGGTATCGGCCTTAAAAATGTCCATCAGCGTATCCAGCTGTATTTTGGAACAGAATATGGACTGGAGATCACAAGTGAGCCGGATGAAAAAACAATCGTGCGCATCCATCTGCCAAAAACAGAGGAGATCACTCCGGGAGAGGGAGGAAACAGATTATGAAAAAGAAACGGTATCAATGGCAGATTGTGGGTATTCTCCTTACGGCAGCGGTGATATTGGGCGGTCTTTACTATTATGGCATTTTTGCCCGGCAAGGAGAACGTCCTGCAGTTTATTCTGTAATCCTTTATCAGAATACAAATGATGAGTGGGATACTTTTATAGAAGGTACGGAACAGGCTGAAGAAGATTTGGACATAAATGTAAATTATGTTTATCTT
>URWL01000351.1 GCA_900551465.1 uncultured Blautia sp.
GTTATTAAATAAGGGGTGCAAAGTTCGGAAATCCTTTTTTCGGCTCTGCAGTGTATCAATAACGAGGAGGAAATTTATGAAATTTACAAAAATGCAGGGAATCGGAAACGATTATGTCTATGTAGACTGTTTCCAGGAAACCGTAAATAACCCTTCCGCAGTGGCAAAATTTGTCAGTGACAGGCATTTCGGGATTGGCTCAGATGGACTGATTCTGGTAAAACCATCTGATGTGGCTGACTGCGAAATGGATATGTATAATCTTGACGGCTCACAGGGAGCCATGTGTGGAAATGGAATCCGCTGTGTGGCAAAATTCGCTTATGACAAGGGTATTGTACACAAAAAAAACATCAGCGTAGCAACTAAAAGCGGAATCAAATATCTGGAGCTTACTGTAAAAAACAATAAGGTTTCTTCTGTAAAGGTAAATATGGGCTCCCCTATTCTGAATGCCAAGACCATTCCTGTTGTATCTGAAAAAGAGCAGGTCATTAATGAGCCGCTGACTGTAAACGGAGAAACGTATCACATCACGGCCGTTTCCATGGGAAACCCCCATGCCATTGTCTATATGGATGATGTGAAAAATCTTAATATTGCCGAAATCGGACCAATGTTCGAAAATCATATCAACTTTCCAGACCGGATCAATACTGAATTTGTAAAAGTCATTGACAGGCATACGCTTCAGATGCGTGTATGGGAAAGAGGCTCCGGTGAGACCCTTGCCTGTGGAACAGGAGCCTGTGCCGTTGCCGTTGCCTCCACCTTAAACGGCCTGGTGGACGAAGACGTGCCTGTCACTGTAAAGCTTTTGGGCGGTGATCTGGAAATCCTGTGGAACCGTCAGGAAAACCTGGTCTATATGACCGGTCCGGCAACTACTGTTTTTGAAGGAGAAATTGACCTTTCTTTCCTTGAGAAATAACAGGAGTTTCCTATAAAGCAAGCATACAAGTCTGCTTCAGACTTCCTCAGTCTCTAAAGAAAATGCTCCGCATTCCTGCGGAGCATTTTTATCTGAATAATATTTCCCCTTTATTTTTCTTCGTTTTGTTCCTGGAATTTACGATACGCTTCCACTGGCATATCCATGCCTGTATACAGCTTATATGCTGCAGCCCCCTGCCAGAGAAGCATTCCCTTGCCGCCTGCAACCTTACATCCGGCTTCCTTTGCCTCCCGGAGAAGTCTGGTCTCTTCCGGATTATAAACTACATCCGCTACTACAAGCTCCGGGCGGAACATAGCCGTATCTGTGATCAGGGTTGTATCCTCATGCGGCTTCATTCCTGCAAGAGTTCCGTTTACCAGAATATCTGCCTTTTCAACCTCTTCTCTCAGCTTCTCCTGGTCTTCAAGACAGAATACCTGTACCTGACATTCCGGGGCTTCTTGTTTTAATTTCTCTGCAGTATTCTTTGCCCGTTCCAGGAACGGATCATCCGGATTAAAAATAGCAATAGATGCAGCTCCGTCAAGAGCGCACTGTACCTGAATAGCTGTAGCTGCTCCGCCCGCACCGAGAACCACCATTTTTTTTCCTTTTACGTCAACGCCGTGTTCTCTTAAATTCTGTACAAATCCGGTTCCGTCTGTGATATGGCCTACAAGCTTTCCGTCCTCGTTAACAATCGTGTTTACCGCCCCGATGATCCTTGCTGCCGGAGAAAGCTCATCTACAAGTCTTGCCGCTTCATTTTTACAGGGCATGGTCACATTGGCCCCTCTCATTTTAAAAAGACGCATGGCATCCAGAGCTTCTCCCACCTGCTCCTCCTTAATATCAAAAGCCATATATGCATAGTCCTGGTTATTATACTGAAAACTGAAATTATACATAGACGGGGATCCGGAATGTCCTACCGGACTTCCGATCAGCATCATAAGACCTGTTGTACCTTTAATTCTGTTTTCCATAAGTTTCTCCTCCTGTCATATTAGTTTTGATGATTTACACTTTATAAAGTAACCATCATTATCTGAAACCAATCGGCTTCCTGCCTAAAAATCTGATTTCCGCTTCTGTTTTATCAGTTCTTTTTCAGCCGGAAATTTTCTGTATCAGTTCTTCACAGATTTCCTGTTTTGTTTTCCCATCTGTTTCAATCACAATATCTGCGGCGGCTTCATATTTTTCGCGGCGCTTTTCCATAAGGTCTGCAATAAATTCTACATTTTTATTACCCTCCAGCAACGGACGGCCGTGGTCATTTTTTACCCTCTCCAGGATAGTTTCCGGTTTTGCCGTAAGAAGAACCACTTTTCCGTTTTTCTTCATTTCAGCCACATTCCTCTCCCGCATCGGTACACCGCCTCCACATGATATCACTACATTCCTTCGGGACTGCATTTCAATCAGAAGATCTGTTTCCAGATCACGGAAATATTCTTCTCCATATGTCTCAAAAATATCAGAAATGCTCATTCCCTGTCTCTCTGAAATAATCTGGTCCATTTCGACTATGTCCATACCAAATATTTTTTTCAGATAAGAAGAAACTGTACTTTTTCCTGTCCCCATAAATCCGATCAGAACAATATTGTGATCAAATTTTCCATCTTTATTTTTTTGTAGTATCTCTAACTGATCTGACATTCTTCTCTTCCTTCCAAACAATATATTATCCCTGTAACGCTTCTACTTCTGCACTATATAGAAGCTTTTTTAAGACTTTTACAGTATAACATTTTTCTTTTGCTTTAACAATATAACGCAGGAAATTATCAAAGAACAGCTCAAAGCATTTTTTCCTTTCGGAACCACAAAAAAGTCCCTTCCACTTT
>URWL01000352.1 GCA_900551465.1 uncultured Blautia sp.
GTTTATACCCTTTCTAATGCAGGTGCTTATGGAGAACACAGTCCTACAACAGTAGGATTAAGCGGACATAAATCGATTGCTCTTTACCGTCATACAGAAGCCTATCGTTTTGCTTATGATGTAGTGTATACTAATGTACAGGCAGCAGGAGCCTATCGGGGATATGGGGCTACTCAGGGCATTTATGCAGTAGAATCTGCGGTGAATGAACTGGCTCACATGATGAATATGGATCCGGTGAAGCTGCGTGAACTGAACATGCCGATGGAAGGGGAGCCGCTTCCGGCATATCAGGATTGTACCACAGCGCCCAGCTGTACCATGGATCAGTGTATGAAGCGGGCAAAAGAAATGATGAACTGGGATGAGAAATATCCATATAAAGATATGGGCAATGGAAAAGTCAGAGGCATAGGCGTTGCTATGGCTATGCAGGGCTCATCTATTGCAGGCATTGATGTAGGCGGAGCAGATATGAAGCTTAATGAGGACGGATCTTATACCCTGGGACTTGGATGTACGGATATGGGTACCGGATGTGACACGATCCTCTCACAGATAGCCGCTGACTGTTTGGAGACTTCCATTGAAAATATCGTGGTATTTGGCGTAGATACAGATATTTCTCCTTATGATTCCGGCTCTTATGCATCGGCAACTACATATACAACAGGAATGGCTGTTTTTCAGGCATGTCAGGAGATGAGAAAGAAGATTTGTGCTCTGGGTGCAAAAATGTTGGAGGCAGAGCCGGAAGAAGTGAATTTTGACGGGGAATTTGTATTTACAGATGAGATACATAAGGTATCCCTGAAAGATATTGCAATTAAAGGAACCTGTGGAAATACACAGGAGCTTCAGGTTACCAGGACTCATTGCTCGCCGATATCACCGCCGCCTTTTATGGTGGGTATGGCCGAGGTTGAGGTAGACAAAGAAACAGGAAGCGTCAAGGTGGTTGATTATGCGGCTGTAGTAGATTGTGGCACACCGATCAATCCAAATCTTGTACGGGTACAGACAGAGGGAGGAATTGTTCAGGGAATAGGCATGGCACTTCATGAAGATGTTCAGTATACGGAGAAAGGAAAAATCCGTAACAATTCCTTTATGCAGTATAAGATTCCGTCCCGTCTTGATATCGGTGATGTTCGAGTGGAGATTCGTGGAAGTTATGAACCAAGTGGTCCGTTTGGGGCAAAATCTATAGGAGAGCTGGTTATCAATACTCCGTGTCCGGCAATTGCAGATGCCGTTTATAATGCTACCGGAGTAAGAGTACGGGAACTTCCGATTACTCCGGAAAAGGTTGCTATGGGAATTCTGAAACAGAAACTGGAGAAGAAATAAGATGAGAATGGTGATAAAGGGCTTGCTGGCGGCATTTTGGCTGGCGGCAGTTCCTGCTTCAGCGGGGCTTCTTTTTGCAGGCAGGAAGCAGCTGAAAATTCCTGATCTTTTTCTTCATGGATATCTCCTGCTTTTTGCAGCAATGGAAATTCTGGTTCTTCCCATGATCCTATTAAAAATGCCTCTTCATGTTTTGACTTCAGTATATGGAATTCTTGCCGCTGGATTTGCGGCAGGAGGATTACTGCTCTGGAAAAAAAAGAACAGCAGTAAGAACCAGCTGGCAAAGATGGAACGGCCATCCGTATATTTCTGGATGGCTGTTCTGGTGATTGTCCTTCAGGTACTTATGTGTGCAGCTATGGCACACATGGATGCAGACGATTGCTTTTATGTTGCGGCGGCAGCAACGGATGTCCATACAGATTCTATTTTTGCGGTGGATCCTTATACAGGCTGTGAATACAGAACCCTGCCCAGACGTTATGTCCTTTCTCCGTTTCCGGTTTTTCTGGCAGTAGTAAGCCAGCTTAGCGGAGGCCTGCACCCGGCAATCATGGCTCATATGGTTTTTCCGGTAATCTTTCTTCCGATGGCATATATGGTGCAGTATTGCCTTGCAGAAAAACTATTTTCAGGAGAAAGAAAAGCCAAAGATATTTATTTACTTTTGGCGGCATGTATATGCAGTTTTTCGGGATATTCCGTATATAATGCAGGAAATTTTCAAATGGTTCGGATCTGGCAGGGAAAGGCAGTTCTGGCATCTGTTTTACTGCCTTATCTGCTATACCTTTGTATTTCGATATTTTTTGGAGAAAAAAGAAAAAATTTATGGGCAGCTCTCTTTCTGGCTAATATCAGCAGCTGTCTTTTGTCCTCTATGGGAATTATCCTGGCACCGCTTATGACAGGATGTTTTCTGGTATCATCCTTAGTAATGCAAAGAGATTGGAAGTCAGCAGCAAAAGGACTTTTGTGTTGTATTCCTTCGATTATTCTGGGTATAGCATACATTTTGATAAGCTGACAGGAGGACAGAGATGAAAGAAATATTTCAACAGACACAAATTTTCTGGAAGAACTACTGGGGGGAAGGTCTGGTCATGTGGCTTTTTCTGGCCTCCATACTGTTTCTCCTGATATTTCGCAGACATAAAAAAAGTATGAAATATCTGATTCCATATACAGCAGTCGTGCTGACCGTATTTTTTTGTCCGGTATCTGCAAAGGTTATTCAGAAATGTATTGGAAGTACAGTATACTGGCGTGTGTTGTGGCTTCTTCCGGTAATTCCGTTGATCGCATCTGCCATGACGGAATTTTTGAAGGAACGAAAGAATCAAGGTATCCAGTTTGTACTGGTTTTATTGTGTATAGCTGCGATTATTTGTTCTGGAAAAGGGATCTATGAGGCTGGAAATTATAAAC
>URWL01000353.1 GCA_900551465.1 uncultured Blautia sp.
ATTCCGAAGGATTCCCTCTTCTCTCCAGAATGCACATGCTTCATCATTCCAGGTATATAAAGACGCATCTGCCACACAGTATTTTTGAAATCCTGCTTTACGGAGCATTCCATACCCCTCCAGATCATGTACAAGAAAGCCTTTCATACCCAAAGCTATCCACTGAGCTGCTTCCTTCAGGTACTCTTCCGGCATAGCTCCTCTTACGATCCTTGGAAGCGAAAGGTAAAGCTCCTTTTCTTTATAACGATCCCGCTCCATAAAATCCTTCATGATGTCAAAAGGAAGATACAGGCCTGTAAGATCTGGGGATTCCCATGCGGCTTCTGCCTGTTCTTTTGTTTCGCAGGAGGCATACAGCAGTGGTTTTTCCAAAACAGCTTTCTGTTTTAAAGCTTTCCGTTCTTCCAATTCCCAGTCGCATGCATATACCGGATTCACTTCTGCTTTTCTTTTGTATTTTTTCAGGATTTCTTCTTCTAACTGAAAAAGCGCTTCTCTTCTTAATTCATTTAATATCTTCACCGGAATAAAAATCTGGCCGCTCATCTGAACATCCAGATCTTCCCATACAAACTCTGTATTTCCAAGCTTTTCCATCTGCTGCCGGATCCTTGCTTCTTCCATGGGATGTTCCTTTGCATACTGCACTTCTCCCATAGAGACAACAGCTTCTGCTGATCCGCAGGAAACATGGAGAATGGCCGGGCTCTCCGGATAAAGGATCAGATTTCCTCTGATCTTTTTCTTCACCGAAAAAGTCTTTACAGAAGTAACCGATGTTTTTTTATGATTATGAAAGGCTATCATATCCGGTCCATTATGCTGTTTATAATATCCCTGACAGGATCCCCCTCTGTTAAATGCATCCAGAAGAAATTTTCTGTCTCTTTCATCTACTTTATAGGATGCTCTGTTTTCTTTTAATATATCCAGATATTTCCGATAGATTCCTGTTACTGCAGCCGTATACTCCGGCTGCTTCATCCTTCCTTCAATTTTCAAAGACATTACGCCTGCCTCAATGATCTCCGGCAGAATATCAAGAGTACAGATATCCTTAAGGCTTAATGGACAGCTCTCCTTCTCTTTTGAAAAATGCTTCCCCGGCTCTCCAGTCTGATAAGGAAGACGGCAGGGCTGGGCACAGCGTCCTCTGTTTCCGCTTCGGCCTCCCAGGATGCTGCTCATCAGGCACTGGCCGGAAAAACTGTAGCAAAGCGCACCATGTATAAATGTTTCTATCTCAATTGGACTTGCCTTATGCATATCGGAAATTTCCTTAATGCTCAGCTCTCTGGCAGGAACTACCCGGGTAACTCCAAGACTTTCAAGAAATTTCATTCCTTCAGGTCCTGTCACTGTCATCTGCGTGCTTGCATGAACCGGAAGATCCGGAAATGTGTTCCGAATAAAACGAAGAACCCCCATGTCCTGTACGATCACCCCGTCCAGTCCTTCTTCATAAACTTCCTTTAAGGAATCATAAAGCCGCTCTTTCAGTTCCCGGTTCTTTAAAAGTGTATTAACTGTAAGATATAGCTTTCTTCCATGAATATGGGCTGTCCGGATTGCACGGACAAGCTCCTCCTGTGTAAAATTTTTAGCATATGCTCTGGCACCGAAATCCGGGCCTCCAAGATAAACAGCATCTGCCCCAGCCCCAATGGCTGCCTGAAATGCCTCATAAGAGCCTGCCGGCGCCAGCAGCTCTACTTTACTGAAATCTGTCATAATCCCTCTCTTATCTTTGATAACGGAGGACTGATCCTCCCACATATTTCATGAAACAGACAAAGGGGACTACCGAAGCAATCCCCTTCCAACCTTTACTTTAGTAATGAGTCAACCTCACCTTCCAGCTCCTTAACCTTGCCTTCAAGGAGCACCTTCTGCTGCTCAGCTTCCTGCTGCTTCTTCTCCGCCTCCTCAATCTTCAGACGGAGAGAGATCAGTTCATGCTTCAGCTCGTACATTTCCTGGTCTTTCTGCTGAAGATCCTGTTCAAAGATCTCAGCCTGCTTTTTTGCCTTAAAATAGTCATCTGTCACATTCAGACTAAGCAGTGTATGCTTGGTCTCCATAGGCTGCCTGGAATAGCCCGGCATTTCGCTCAGCTCCGCAATTTTATTATTTATATAGGATGCTACCTTCTGAAAATATTCCTCAGATTCATAGCCACCCAAAGTGATGATCTTTCCTCCGATCACAACCTGTGCCGTATTCTTGACTGCCATACAAAGCCTCCTGTGTATATTAATTTCCTGAATTGTCCATATCTCATTCTATTATACTCGAATTATGTCAAAATGTATAGAATTTTTTACGAAATCTTTTCATAACCAAGATGACTGTATGCCAGAGCAGATGCCATCCTGCCTCTTGGAGTACGATTCAGGAATCCATTCTGGAGAAGATAAGGCTCGTAAACATCTTCCAGAGTGCCTGAATCCTCCCCTATGGCAGCAGCAAGAGTTTCCAATCCTACCGGACCGCCTTTAAAGTTTACGATCAAAGTTTTTAAAATCCGTCTGTCTATCTTGTCAAGACCATACTGATCCACTTCCAGAAGATCCAGCGCAAAAACCGCCACCTCATAGGTGATCCTGCCATCATATTTTACCTGGGCAAAATCACGTACACGTTTCAGAAGGCGATTGGCTAATCGAGGCGTTCCTCTGGATCTCTTTGCAATCTCTGCTGCACCTCTGCTGTCGATCTCTACGTCAAGTACCTGGGCAGAGCGCAGAATGATCGTTTCCAGTTCTTTCTGATTATAGA
>URWL01000354.1 GCA_900551465.1 uncultured Blautia sp.
GTCTTCAGATATCTTCCCTTCATATCTTTCTTTGTAGTCCTTCTCCCAGTCAATAGCACTGAGATCCGGGAATTCCAGACTCCGCCAGTCGGTGATATCCTCCAGCCTTCTGGTACCCGGTTTCACCATCGCTGCTTTTGTCAGAGGTTCATATTCCCATTCAATGCCAAACCAGTCTTTTCCTCCGAAATTCCTTGCTCTGGCGTCATCCATCACAAGAGGCTGAAGTGCATTGTTCTCCAGTGTCTGGTTTGGTACCCACAAAGGTTTTTCCCCTCTAAGCATACGAAGCATATTTTCCTTTGGGGTAATCGGGTAATTATAATTCGGCGCTTCTATATCCGGTGCGCCGTAAATTCCAAACTGAGTATGTGTACCTGTTGTTTTCAGTTCCTCCTCATTAAAAACAAATCCCATTTTCCCTTCCTTTCCGCTGTAAAAGGACTTTATTTAGACGGATTGTTCAATGAAATTCATTTGTTTCATCTTATAATGTCCAATTCCTTTTACATATAGCTCTTTAGACAATCTGTTCATTTGTTTCACTGGTTTCCGCGGATTTATTGTATACAACTGCCATATATCTCATGTTTAAAATGTATCACAATCGTTCACTAAATACAATCATTAATATGATCCTATTTTAAAAATCGACAGAATCGTCAACTGTACGCCATCACCCCTGATTGTATGTGAACATAATGTTCAACTGGTTTTTCAGGACTAAGCCGCTGATTCTTCATATTTTCATGTTCAAAATTCATTACAAAAGACAGCTACAACAAAGCATCTAAACAACAAGTGCGAAAGCCCAATGTCATTCATGTTTGACATTGGGCTTCCGCACTTGCTTTTTCCATCTCATAAACAGTCAGTTTTTACGATCTTTTCCACTTCCGGATCACAGCCGTCTCTCTTACGATATCTTTTCCACTTCGGAAGCATTGCGCCGCTTCCACTGCCGATATCTTCGTTTCTCTATTGCAGAAGCGGCCGTTTCCAAGATCAATGCCGCTATAATGATCACCACAGCGGTAATCTTTCCGGCAGCGCTTGTAAAAATCTGCGCTGCACCACCTACTTTCGGTATAGACAATGTTACTTTTCCAATAAAATTGTCATAGGGTACCGGATTCATATCCTCCGTTTGGTTAGCATCTCCCTTTGTGATAAACTCACCCATGACAATACGATTTTCCACCACGCGGTGGGTAATGATCGCATTGGAATCCCGTGCTCCGTAAAAAGCGATCACATCATCTTTTTTCATATCTTCCGGAGCTTCTGTTTTTATATAAACCATACTGTCCACCGGAATAGCCGGCTCCATACTTCCGCTGACCACAGAATAAATGTGATATCCAAACAATCTTGGAAGAGTCAGCGGAATGCAGAACACTACCAGCCCTGTCAGCATAATCGTTCCCAGCCACGCACAAATGGAAGCCGCCAGGCTTTTTTTATACTTGTTTCTGCTCACCTTGTTATTTCCTTTCCCACACCTTTATTTACTTAAGATATATCATCTCACATCCGCCCTTTTCTGTCAATGTCCGCCAGGATTCCCTTTTATGCAGTCCGGCTTTGTTCCCGCCATCGGTACGGCAAAAACCGGAGCCGATCGTTTTTCCACGATATCAGCTCCGGCCAACAGTCCAAAACCGTTCTGATTCTCCAGATCAGTTTTAGACTTTTTATGCCTTTTTATGTTTTTTCAGGAACCAGACAAGCACTCCAAGACCTGCCGCTGCCGCAACAGCAATTCCTGCGCCAACTGCTACAGGCATGCCTTTTTTCACTTCTTCTTTGTCAATTTCCATATTTGCAAGAGGCGTTTCCTCTTCATCCAGATCCACTACATCCGGATTTGCCTGAGGAACATCATCTTCCTGAATATCTGTTGTTTCACCGCCTGTTCTGGCCTGCACTGCCGGTTCGTTTCCAGCAGGTTCTGTATTCTGGCCTCCGGTTGTATCGGCTGCTGTATCCGGGGCATCCGGTGTTTCTGCAGTTCCGGTCTCACCGTCTGTGCCGGCAGCATCAGTTGTACCGGTTGTTCCCGTTGTTCCTGTAGTTCCCGTTGTACCGGTTGTTCCTGTTCCAGGCTCTGTTACGTTTTCTGTAACAGTTTCCGTAACTGTCTGACCCGGCCGCGTGATCACCTGGGCTTCCCGTTCAGAATAAACAAAAGTAAATACATTTTCTGCCTCATTGGAAGAAAGTGTACGAGTCAAAGCCAAAGCCTGAGGCTCATAATTCTCAATATAAATATGTGCCACCACCGGTTTATCTCCTACATTGCCATAATATCTGCGGCTTTCTGCAAGAGCTCTTCCATTTTCATCCTGATAGTTTACTGTGTATCCTACCATGTTTCCCTTCACTCCATAGGCAACCACATAATCTGCATCACCAGTCACCCGAAAGGAAGAGGAAGCAACTGAATTATTGTCTCTGCCGCTCTGGCGGACACCTTTTACATAATATTTACTGTCATCTGCCAGGTCTACTGCTCCTGCCTGAGGATTAAAAGTTACAATATCCTGGATTTTCAGTCCACTGACTACGATTTTCCCGGAATCTATCCCAATATGATAGGAAGAACCTGTGGCTGAATTATTTACTGACAATCCTGTCGTACCAGACATAGATGCCTGATTGCCTGCATCAAAAGTAACCGTATATGTATATTCCCCAGCTGAAACAGCTGCCGGAGAAAGGCTGAGGAGCATTCCTGCTGTACATATGGCTGCCAATAATTTATTCATCTTCCCCATGA
>URWL01000355.1 GCA_900551465.1 uncultured Blautia sp.
GTATAATATCGATGTGACCTGTCTGGAGGAAGCGCTTTCTCCAAAAACAAAGGCAGTGATGATCGCGCATACACTGGGTAATCCTTTTGATCTGAAAGCGCTGACAGATTTCTGTCAGGCGCATCAGCTGTGGCTGATCGAGGATAACTGTGATGCCCTTGGCTCTGAGTATGAGATCAACGGTGAGAAAAAACTGACCGGAACCATCGGTGATATTGGAACCTCCAGCTTTTATCCGCCTCATCATATGACAATGGGAGAGGGCGGTGCTGTTTATACCAGCAATCCGCTGCTTCACAAGATCGTAAGATCTCTGCGTGACTGGGGACGCGACTGCCGCTGTCCGTCCGGAAAGGACAACGTCTGCGGCCATCGTTTTGACAGACAGTACGGAGAGCTTCCGCTGGGATACGACCATAAATATGTATATTCCCATTTTGGATATAACCTAAAAGCAACAGACATGCAGGCAGCAGTAGGCTGCGCTCAGCTGGAGAAATTCCCGGGATTTGTAGAAAGAAGACGTCATAATTATGCCCGTCTCCGCAAAGCCCTGGAGGGTATGGAAGAGAAATTTATCCTTCCGGAAGCATGTCCGAATTCAGATCCAAGCTGGTTCGGCTTCCTTCTTACCTGTAAAGAGGGTGTAGACAGAAACAAGGTGGTTCCTTATATTGAAAGCAAAGGTGTCCAGACAAGAATGCTGTTTGCCGGAAATCTCACAAAACATCCCTGCTTTGACCAGATGAGAGCGGAAGGAAAGGGGTACCGCATTGCCGGAACACTGGAAAACACAGACAGGATCATGCGTGACACCTTCTGGGTAGGCCTGTATCCGGGAATGACAGATGAAAAGATCGACTATATGGCAAAAGTGATCCGGGAGGCCGGAGAACTTTAAGAAAAATACTGCTGTTTGCACGCAGCAGCGAATTAACGGCAGAACGGCCGGGAAGGAATATGCAGATGATAATTGACGAAAAGCTGCGCTGGTACGGTTTTTGGACCGTGGACCGGCTGAAGGGCGGCAAGATCCGGAAGTACTATGAGGAGATCCGGGACAGCTACAAAAAAGGAACTCCCGTAGACAGGACCCAGGAAAAAATCCGTAAGCTGATTGCTCACGCAGTGCGTACTACGGAATTTTACAAGGATTTTGATCCGGATACCCCGCTGGAAAAAATGCCGGTGATGAATAAGGATGCTTACAGAAGTCATTATGAGGAGTGTCAGTCCAGCGTTTACAAAGAGGCTTCTGACAACCGGATCATGTATACCAGCGGATCTACAGGAACACCCTTTGCCATGATCCAGAACCGCAGCAAGATCCTCCACAATACAGCTGCCAGTATTTTTCTGGGAGCTGCGGGAGGCTATTATATCGGTATGAAAGAAGCCTTTATCCGTATGTGGGTGGGCGACCATGCAAAAAAAAGCTGGCTTTCCCGTACCGCAGAAAATCTGATCATGATGGACTGCTCCAATCTGGATGACGAGGCTCTTGGAAAAATGGTTTCAGTGATCCGGAAGAAAAAAGTAAAGTGTATCATTGGATATTCCTCTGCTATCGGAGAACTGGGACGCTATATCGAAAAATATCATGTGGACACAAAAGGCTTTTGTGTAAAAGCGATTCTTCCGATTTCAGAGAGTATGCCCAGCGAGATCCGGAGAAATCTGGAAAAAATCTTCCGCTGTACCGTGCGCTCCTGGTATTCCAATGAAGAAAACGGGATCATGGGACTTCAGCGGGAGGAAGACGAAAGCTACTATATAGATACGGAAAGCTATTATTATGAAATCCTGAAGCTTGACAGTGATGAACCGGCAGAACCCGGAGAACTGGGCCGTATTGTGATCACAGACCTTTATAATTATGCCATTCCTCTGATCCGTTATGACAATGGAGATCTGGCAGTGGCAGAACGGAAGGAAAAAGACGGACGTTTCCGTCTGTATCTGAAGGAGCTGTATGGACGGCGGGGCGATATGATCTACGACTGCAGGGGACGGATCGTTTCTCCTTTTGTTCTTCTGAACGGTCTTTCCATGGCAAAAGGGATCGACCAGTACCGTTTCATTCAGGAGGATGAAACCCGATATACTCTCTGGCTGAACGGGGATAAAAATCTGATTGATGAAAAAGCCATCCTGGACTTTATCGGGCCGTATTTTGGAGAGGAAGCGGAAATTACCGTGGAATATGTGGACGAGATCCCGGTGCTGAATTCCGGAAAACGGAAATCCTTTGAGAACCGGTGTGAGAAATACATAAAAAAATAACTGGGGAGGGTGCTTTTTGGCATCAAAAGAAAAACAGAAAAAAATTGTATCAAATACAGCCTACACCATAGGAGGCGCGCTTCTGATGAACGGGGTCCTGCAGGTTCTGGTCTATCCGCTGCTGAACCGTTTCATGGGAAGCGACCAGCTTGGTGAACTGCTGTATCTTATGGGGCTGGTGGCGATTCTCTGTCCTTCGGTGGGGCAGGCTTTAAACACCAGCCGCCTTGTTGTGAGAAGAGATTACCAGGTAAAAAACGGAGACTATAATATTCTGCTTCTTCTGTTTGGAGGAGTGGGTACGGCAGTGACTCTGATGGTGGGAAAAAACTCCATGACCTCCGTTTCCGTGATCTTTTGGACGGTGCTTCTTCTTATGACTACGATTTTTCGGTATTATGGCGATGTGGAATATCGTCTGAACCTGAATTACCGGAATTATTTTAATTATTATGCAGTACTGACTGTGGGATATGTGGCAGGCTTTGGAC
>URWL01000356.1 GCA_900551465.1 uncultured Blautia sp.
GTGTTATAGCCCCAGTATTCCAGAAGACGATTGCCGTTTACTTCCCGGGCATTCATAGTTTCGTCAAACTCAAAGATAGGCATCAGTTCAACCGCATTGACGCCAAGCTCTTTCAGATAAGGGATCTTTTCCATCAGTCCGGCAAAGGTTCCGCGGTTTTTTACACCGGAGGAAGCGTGTTCTGTAAATCCTCTTACATGAAGCTCATAAATAATAAGATCACTGAGTTCTTTTTTTGACTGAGGCATGTCTCCCCAGTTAAAGGAATCCTTTACCACCCGGGCATGGTAGGTGGGCTCCCAGTGGGTTCCCCAGATCCTCTGTCCGGAAACAGCCTTGGCATAAGGATCCAGAAGGATATTTTTTTTGTCAAAAAGCAGTCCTTTGTTCGGATCCCAGGGACCGTCCACACGGTAGGCATATTCGAAATCCCGGATATCCAGGCCATAAACGATCATGGAATATACATCGCCGATCTTGTAGGCTTCGGGAAAAGGAAGAACGGCAAAGGGCTTTTCCTCCGCATTGTGGAACAGAAGAAGTTCACAGGCTGTTCCGCCGCAGGTATGGATGGTAAAATTCACTCCATTTTGAAGCGGTGTGGCGCCGTTCAGGTCAAACATTCCCGGACTGACAGGAAAACCGGCAATTTCTCCGGTAGGGTAAACCTCAAGGGGATATTCGGAAATAAATTTCTGATTATAGGAATTCATGATAAGATCCTCCTTGCATTATTCCTGAAAAAGTTCTTCGCATTTCTGCAGTATTTCCTGATTTCTTTTTTCATAATCTACATTCATCGTATGGATCTCTCCGCGAAGGAACATTTCCATTCCCTGTACCAGTCCGTCTTCGCTGTTTGGCAGAAGAGTGCCGCCGTACTTCTGGATAAAGGCTCTTGCTCCGTTTACGTCACAGGCAGCTGCAGGAACTCCCAGAATATCTGCTTCGGGAACTACCAGAACCTGTCCTTCATAGAAGGAAGACAGAAGGAAAAGGTCGCAGGATCTGACTACAGGCATGGGATTGCTCATGTATTTAATAAGGATAATATGGCTGCTGCTTGCCGCTGATTCTGCAAGCTTACAGGTATGTTCGTAGAGATCTCCTCGGCTTCCCATGATGATCAGCCAGGTATCAGGATGTTCTTTCCAGAACCGTGTAAAAGCACGGATCAGACGTTCATGCCCTTTTTCAGAAGAAAAACGACCTACATTGATGAATTTCAGGTCATTGCCTTCAAGAACCTCCATAAGCCTGCTTAAGGGAACGGTGGATTCCGTTTCCGGATCAAAGGAAACAGGAAGCTGTCCAAGATTTTGGATCCTTTTGTAGTCCATGATATTGGAAATAACACGTACTTTTTCCGGATGGCCTCCGATATGGTCGGCAGAGGCGCGGACATCTTCTCCTACGGGAACTACATGGTCATAAGATGCATATGCTTTTTGCAGAAGGTAAAAGCTTGGATTATGTTTTTCAGCGACCCATTTTTCCATATCATTGTGCGCCCAGATAGTGCGGGTACAGGGCGCCTTTTCCAGAAGAGCGATCATATAATTCTCATAGCCGTCATAGTGCACTACATGGTCAAAGGAAACACAGCCGAAATGCTTTTTCCATTCTCTCCGATAAGCTTTATCCAGACGTTTTCCGATGCCGAAAGCAGTGATGCCGAATCTCAGGTAAATAAGCTGTGCGATGGCAGTTATCACATCAAGATTCATTTCTGTTGCCAGAGGGTAGAAATGATAGCCCTCCGGGACACTTTGAAGCCGTTTCGGATCCTCTTTGAGAGAAATAGAACGGTACGAAATATAGTAGTCACATTTCTCGGGATCCAGATTACGTACCAGACTGTAAAAAGCAGTTGTGATTCCATTAGGCTGAAGACTTCCTGCATACAGGAGGACTTTTTTCTTTTTGGTACCGGGCATGGCTGCTTCCTGACAGATCTTTTCTTCTAAAAGGACATGACGGCAGATATCCCTGGTGGCATTTGCCTGTTCAAATGTGGCATATTTCCGGAGAAAATCATCGTCCGGATGACCGGAGTCTTTTTTCAGTTCGGAAGCAAGCTCTTCCGGAGTACGCAGAATCGGGAACGGATAGGCAGAAATATCCTCGTACATTCCGCGATGTCCCTGGTAATCTTCCATATCATAGGCAAACAGCAGGATCCTTCTGCCGGTAACAGCAAAGTCATACATAACACTGGAGTAATCAGTGATAAGTACATCACAGGCATTCAGGATTTCATAAGTGTCATATTCCGTCGGGAAAGGACGGATATGCTGATAGGAATCCGTATCCAGCTGGCTCTGAACAAGTGGATGGAGCTTTACCAGAAGAATCTGCTGATCGGTCAGCTGCTGATCCATACGGCTGAGATAATCCTTAACCAGAGCAACGTAGGAGTCCTTTTCTACGGCATCGGTCTTTCCGCGGAAAGTAGGCATATAAACGCTTAACTGGATACCGGAATAGCCCAGTTTCTCTTTCAGCAGGGCGCCTTTTTCCGGATGAAAAAAAATACAGTTTCGGGGATATCCCTCATGAAGGATGGTTCCCTGATAAAGTTCTGTCAGATTAGTGGCTCCGGCCATTTTTTCTTCCATATACAGGTTAGGGAATACCAGATAATCTGACTGAAGAAGATTACGTATGACGTTTCCTGCATCATAGCGTTCTTCTTCGTTATCCTGAGCCATTCTTTTCAGAGGTGTTCCATGCCATACGTTTAGTAT
>URWL01000357.1 GCA_900551465.1 uncultured Blautia sp.
ATATATGGATCAGGTAACTACTTTTATGGAGGAGCAGCTTGCTTCCTCCAAACGGTATCCGGAGGACAAGATCCTTACAAAAACCATGATCAATAATTATGCCAAAAACAACCTGCTTCCCTCTCCGGAAAAAAAACGCTATTCCAAGGAACATCTGCTGCTTCTGATCTTTATTTATTATTTTAAAAATATCCTTTCCATTAATGATATCCAGACTCTTCTTGGACCGATCACAGAAAAATATTTCCGCTCCGATTCAGAAATGGATCTTACAGCAATTTATAATGAAGTATTCAGTATGGAAAAGGAACAGGTGGAACTGCTCAAAAAAAATCTTCTCAGATGCTATCACACATCAGAGAAGACATTTGAAACTGCTCCGGAAGAAGACCGCAAATTCCTGAAAATGTTTTCTTTTATCTGCTTATTGAGTTTTGATGTATATACAAAAAAAATGCTCATTGAACAGCTGGTAGACGAACTGCGACGTGAAAATACGGATTCTTCATCCAAAAACAAAAAAACAAAGAAGTAAGAAACGAACGGGGGCCTTATTCAGGTCCCCGTTCAAATCATTCCATTATCAGAATTTCTTTTCACTTTAGATCATCAATACAGATAATCTTTATTCACATATCCATATTTGCCATGCTTCGGTGAATACACGTACCAATAGGTAGAATCGCTGGTATCTGTTACCTGCACCGTATCTCCTGTGTAAAGCTCGCCGATCTCATTTGCAGCATCATAAGCTTTGGCTGTACGGAGCGCCAGATAGCCTTTTGCTACGCTGACTGTTTTTGTAAATCCCACAGAACCGGAACTGCCGCCTGTCAGATAATTCTTATTAACATATCCGCTTTTTCCATGTTTCGGTGAATATACATACCAGTAAGTAGCGTCACTGGTATCTGTTACCTGTACCGTATCTCCTGTGTAAAGCTCACCAATTTCATTTCTGCTGTCATATGCCTTAGCTGTACGAAGGGCAAGATAGCCTTTCGCTACGCTGACTGTCCAGGTCTGACCTGAAGCTGATGAAGAAGAACCGGACAGATAGTTTTTGTTTACATAGCCGCCCTTATTCAGCCCCGGAGCATATACCAACCAGTAAGTGGGGTCGTCTGTATTTGCCACATATACCGTATCTCCTGTGTAAAGCTCCCCTACTTCATTTTTACTGTCATACGCCTTAGCTGTACGAAGGGCAAGATAGCCGCTCTGTACTCTGACGGTTTTGGAATCGGAGGCACATGCCAGATATTTTCTGTTTACATAACCGGTTTTATTCAGCTTCGGAGAATAAACTGTCCAGTAAGTAGCTCCGCTGGAATCTGTCACCTCCACAGTTTCTCCCGTATACAGCTGACCGATTTCGTTCTTTTCATCATATGCTTTTGCATTACGCAGTGCGAGATATCCGGTTGCAACCGTTACCGTATACGTCGTATTTGCTGCATGGCTGGTTTCTGCAGTTACAGGCAGCGAAAGTGCAAAGACGATAACAAACATTGCTGCCCATTTTAAAAGTGCCGCTGCTGAAAAATCTTTCCATTTCTTATTCATATCATCATCCCCCTTTATGGAATATTTTATTTTCTGCTCTGTTCCATAATCCTCTGTTTCACGACCTGTCCCCTGATGTCCTTCCCTATTGCTGATAATAGTCGTATATCTGCCGGCTTAATGCAGAAATCGTGCTCTGTGCAGCCCCTGCCTCTGACAGATTTTCCGACATAAACACGATCACAAGGTCATTGACCGTGTTGTAAATAATACCTGCATCATTTTCCACATCTGCAAGCTCTCCTGTTTTATTTGCTACACTGACACCCTCCGGCATCTGTGCCGGTATCTTGTTTCTTCTCTCCTGCGCTGCCAGATGGTCGAACATGGCACAGGAATTTGCATCCCCTTCCATCCATCCGTCATATACTTTTTTCAAAAAGCGTCCGCAGTCTGCCGGAGAGGTATAATTGTCATCAAGTTCATTGCTGTGTAAAAGAAGCCTTCCCATATGAGTATTGGTATATCCATTTCTGCTGCAGTAGTCATTAACTGCATTCATTCCCGCAGTACTGTCCCCACCTCCCAGATATCCTGTCAGGGTATTTGCCGCATCATTATCACTGACAATGATCATTACATGGAGATTGTTATCTACAACATCCTTACCATACTGTGCAGTCAGACTGTCATAATTCTCATAAACCGCCCCCATGATAAAAAGCTTGATCAGGCTTGCCGCCTGCATTCTATGCTCGTTGATACTTCCCTCCGTATTCTTTTCCAGATTACAAACATATGCGGACCAGCTGCCATTAGATGAAGGAAATGCCAGATCAGACAAAAGAGCGGACAGTTCTTCATCTGGAACTGCCTCTGACGCCTGACCGCTTCCAAATACACTCTCTCCAGCTGCTTCTGACGGAGGGGACAATGTTCCCTGACCTTCTGATTTTGTGTCTTCTGCCGGAGGCGGTTCCGGATGATGATCTGGATCACCTTCCTCAGAAGCCTCTTCTGTACTTCCTCCAAAAACAGAAGCCTCCGCTGCATAGCAGGGATATGTCAGCAGCATAAAAGATGTCAGTATCAGAATCCCTGCTTTTTTTAATTTTTCGCCATGCATGTCTTTTTCATTCCTTCCCTGGATCCTGCCCGGCTGTTCCTGATGTTCCTGAGCACAAATGACAGAATTCTTCAATATTTTATAT
>URWL01000358.1 GCA_900551465.1 uncultured Blautia sp.
ATTATATATCATTGACATCTTTTTCAAGAATCGCTATATTTTAGTTAAGCAACCTGTATTTATATAAAAATAAAGGAGGATCCTCATGAAATATCGCAAAAAACAGCTTCTAAGCCTGCTTCTGAGTACTGCCATTCTAATTGGAAATTCTTCTGTATCTGCAGCCGGCTTCTCATCTGGCGCAAGTGAAACAGTCCCATTCTCAGAGGATACTTCCTCTGAAAATGATATCAGTCTCGCCGACCCGGAAGATTCTTTTTCTGCTTCTGATCAAACCGCTCAGGAGGATATCTTTATCGAAGATCCTGAAATCACAGAAGCTCCTGAGTATACGGAGCCGGAAGGAAATGCTGATCTTTTGGACGGCTCCCAGAACATAGAAGACTTTTCCTCCGGGGAAATGGAAGAAGAACTCTTTTCCTCCGGAGATACAATAAACAACACAGAAGACGCAGATTATATACTTGGACGTCCTATGACGGAAGAAGAAATTCAGGAACAGCTGGATCTCATGGAAAACATGCCTGCGTTTTCTCCTGCAGAAGATCCCGACAGTGATCTCAGCATAAGCAAATACGGCCTTCTGCCTTCTTATTATGATTCCAGGCAGTCAGGCATCATCTCCTCTGTAAAAAATCAGAATCCCTTCAATATCTGCTGGGCTTTCAGCCTTGCTTCCAATTTTGAGACCTCTCTTCTGAAACAGGGGCTTGGTACCTGGGATCTTTCTGAGGAACACCTTGCATACTTTTTTGCCAACAGAGTCAATGATCCTCTGGGAAATACTCCTGATGACAGGATTGTCCATCTTGGAAAAAACTACCATGACAGCGGAAACGGTATGGTCGCATCTTTCTTTTTGAGCACATGGTCCGGTATGGTATCCGAAGGAAAGGCACCTCTTCCCACTGACTCCACACATACTCTGGATCTGTCCCGTCCTTTGGATCCGGCCATTGCCTATAATACCGATGTCTATTTGAAGGATGCCATATTTTCCGCCTATTCACAACAACGTATGAAGCAGCTCGTTTCTGAGTACGGATCTGTTTCTGCCATGATACTGATGGATAATGCCGGAGTTTATTACCGCCCGGAAACAGCTGCTGCATGCTGCCCCACTGCAGGAAAGGTAAATCATGCAGTCACTATCGTAGGATGGGATGACAGCTACTCCAAGTCCAATTTCCCGGCAGCTTCCATGGTTCAAAAAGACGGAGCCTGGATCGTAAAAAACAGTTACGGATCATCCTGGGGAAAAAATGGATACTTCTATCTTTCCTATGAAGATGCATCCATCTCAAACCTTGTATGCAATACTGCCATTACCTCCCCTCAGTATCCCAATAACTATTTTTACGATGGCGCCGCCTCCGGAACAACCAGTTATACAGTAAAGGCCGGCAGTTCCATTGCTAATGTCTTTACCGTCTCTGCCGGCCAGGGCAATGCAGAAGAGCTTGGAGAGATCGTTCTTTCCAGCAAGCAGGATTTTACTACATACCGCATCCAGATCTACACAGATCTTTCCGATCCACAGAATCCTGCCAGCGGAACCCCCGCATTTCGTACTCCGATAGAGTATACCCAGCCTATCGCAGGCATTCATACACTGAAACTTGACAATCCGGTAAAGCTTGTACAGGGAAGTAAGTATTCTGTGGTACTTACCTTTCCATATGAAACGAAATATTATGTGGAAGCAAATACCTCCTCTGCATCAGGATCCTGGTTCAGATCCATTGCCGGACTGGAACCGGGACAAAGCTTTTTGTCTTCCACCGGCACCAGATGGACGGACTGCGCTGCTTCTAAATCCAATTTTTGCTTCTGCATAAAAGCACACACAAGAACACTGGAAGCACCGGCAGTAATCACGCCGCGCCCCACAACAGCACCGCGGCCTACATCCACTCCGCGCCCCACGGCAGCACCACGGCCTACATCCACTCCTGTTCCCCGGACTTATCAGGTGGTATATAAAGCTAACACCAGCCTTCCCACAGGAAGCATGCCGTCTGATAAAACCAGATATACTTCCGGTCAGTCTATAAAGATAAAATCCGCCCCTTACTGTACCTCCCGTTTTTTCCTTGGCTGGAACACCAGAGCGGACGGAACAGGAGCTACTTATCTTCCCGGAAAAACGCTGACCATCAAAGGAAATATCACTCTTTATGCAAAATGGGGCAGCAAATGTATCCCTTCCACAAAACTGATCTATCAGGTTACCGGCAAACAAACAGTTGCCTGCTGCGGCACCACGAACCCTAACATAAAAAAAGTGGTTATCCCTTCCAGTATCCGGTATATGGGAATCACCTATCGGGTAACCTCTGTGTGGACCAATGCTTTCAGGGGGAAAAACAAACTTACGAATGTGGTCATTGGAAATAATGTTTCTGTTGTCGGCTCCAGAGCCTTTTACAACTGCCGTAGCCTGAACCGCATCACTATTGGTACCGGACTGAAACAGATCGGCACCTACTCATTTGGCAGAGTAAAACGTAAGTGTATCATTAAAATAACCAGTACACAATTAAGTAAGGTCTCTGCAAAGATTGATTACGGTTCCCAGAAAATGACGATCCGGGTTCCCAGAAAAAAACTAAATCAGTATCGAAAGCTATTTTCTGCAAGATCCCGGACTGTAACAGTAAAAAGCTATTGAAAACAGATGAGAACTTTTTTTATAGCATAACAACAATAA
>URWL01000359.1 GCA_900551465.1 uncultured Blautia sp.
GTTTAAGAGATACTCTTGATCCAAAGATCAAATAAATTTGAAAGGAGTACGAGTATGTCAGAAAAATTACTTGAGGTAAAGGAACTGCGTACAGAGTTCTTTTCCAGTAAAAAAAGTAGTGTAACCGCCGTCGAAGAAGTGAGCTTCGAAATCCAAAAAGGTGAGATTGTGGGCCTGGTAGGCGAGTCAGGCTGTGGCAAGAGTGTAACCTCTCTGTCCATTATGCAGCTTTTAAAGGATACACCGGGTAAGGTTACCAATGGAGAAGTTATTTTTGAAGGAAAAGACCTTCTTAAAGCAAGCAAAGCAGAAATACTGGATATCAGGGGTGGAAGAATGAGTATGATTTTCCAGGAACCCATGAGCAGTTTAAATCCTGCAATGCGTATTGACAGACAGATGATAGAGGGAATCCGTCTGCATACCAGTCTTAATAAAGAACAGGCAAGAGAGCGGGCAGCAAAGATCCTCTCCCAGGTAGGTATCCCGGATCCACAGCGTGTTCTTAAAAACTATCCCCATCAGCTTTCCGGCGGTATGAGCCAGCGTGTTATGATCGCTATGGCAATGAGCTGTGATCCTCAGCTTCTGATTGCCGATGAGCCGACAACAGCTCTGGATGTTACTATCCAGGCACAGATTCTGGAACTGATGAAAAAAATCCAGAAGGAGCAGGGAACGAGTATTCTTCTTATCACCCATGACCTGGGAGTTGTTGCAGAAATGTGTTCCCGCGTTATCGTTATGTATGCCGGCAAGATCGTAGAGGAAGCGCCGGTAGGCGTACTGTTTGGCAATCCTTCTCATCCTTATACCCAGGGTCTGATCGCTTCTGTTCCGAAATTAGGATCCGGAGTTAAGGTACTGCCAAGTATTCCGGGAAGTGTTCCGGATCTTTCTTCAATGCCGAAGGGATGCCGCTTTGCTCCGAGATGTAAGTATGCTACGGATAAATGCAGGGAGCAGGAGCCGGAGCTGAAAGCAATCAATGAAAATCAAAAATGCAGATGCTGGTTAAAGCAGTAAGGGAAAGGGGAACAAGTTATGGAAAAAATACTTTCATTAAAAAATGTATCAAAAACTTTCCCTGTAGGAAAAACACTGCTGGGAAAACCTGATAAATTTGTTCATGCGGTAAACAATGTAAGCTTTGATGTGTATAAGGGAGAAACCTTTTCCATCGTAGGCGAGTCTGGCTGCGGAAAGAGTACCACAGGACGACTGATCAATCATCTTCTGACTCCTGACAGCGGAGAAATTGAATTTATGGGAAAAGAGATTTCTCATATTTCTCAGGATGAAATGCGTCCTCTGAGAAAAGATATGCAGATGATCTTCCAGGATCCGGCAGGAAGTCTTAATCCCCGTATGAGGGTAGAGGATCTGATTGCGGAACCTCTTCTGATACATACAGATATGTCAAAAGCAGAACGTATGAAAATGGTTCATGAGCTTCTGGGTATCGTAGGAATGAGTGAGAAACATGCAAAGCGTTATCCTCATGAGTTTTCAGGCGGTCAGAAGCAGCGTATCGGTATTGCAAGAGCCTTAACTGTAAGGCCGAAGCTGATTATCGCAGACGAGCCTATTTCTGCTCTGGACGTATCAATCCAGGCTCAGGTTCTGAATCTTCTTCATAACCTGCAGGAAAAGTTTGATCTGACTTATGTATTTATATCTCACGACCTTTCTGTTGTGGAGATGATTTCTGACCGTATTGCCGTAATGTATCTGGGCTTTGTAGTGGAAACTGCCCCGAAGGAGCTGCTTTATAAGAATCCGCTTCATCCTTATACAGAGGCTCTGCTCTCTGCAGTTCCGATCCCGGATCCAACCCATGAGCCAAACCGGATCATTCTGGAGGGAGATATTCCGAGTACGATCAATCTGCCGAAGGGCTGTCCTTTTGCAGCAAGATGTAAGAAGTGCAAACCAGAATGTCTGGAACAGAGACCGGTTACCAAAGAAATAGAACCTGGACACTTTGTAGCCTGTCATTTATACAAATAATGATAAAAACGACTGAAGGCTGCAGCCCTCAGTCGTTTTTTTAAGAAAGACAGTCCTGTTTATCAGGCATACCCTGATTTATATGAAGGAGGAGACAAAAGTGAAAAATTATATACTGGAAGCATGTGTGGATTCCGTAGAATCTGCCCTTGCAGCAGCTAAGGGCGGTGCAACCAGACTGGAGTTATGCAGTAATCTGATCATAGGCGGAACAACACCGGGACCATGGCTTTTTAGAGAAATCAGAAAGCATACAGACATCCGGATTCATGCTCTGATTCGTCCGAGATTCGGAGATTTCTGCTATACAGATCATGAGTTTGCTATTATCAAGGACTCTGTGAAGCAGTACCGGGAACTGGGAGCAGAAGGTGTGGTAATTGGAATTCTGAAGCCGGATGGAACATTGAACATGGAGCAGATGAAAGAGTTAATGGATACAGCAGGAAATATGTCAGTGACTCTTCACAGAGCTTTTGATGTATGCGTGGATCCCTATGAAACCCTGAAACAGGCAGTCCAGCTTGGAATTGATACGATCCTTACCTCCGGACAGAAAAATGTCTGTACAGAAGGAGCAGAGCTTTTGAAAAACCTGGTACAAGAAAGTGACGGAAAGGTAACGATTCAGATTGGAAGCGGAGTAAATGCAGAAGTGATCCGTAAGATGTATCCTCTGACAGGAGCAAAGGCCT
>URWL01000360.1 GCA_900551465.1 uncultured Blautia sp.
GGTATGGAGAAGATCAAAAACAGAAGGAAGCTATGGCGTATTATCTTTCTGCTGACGGAGAAAAAAGAGAAATACCCCTTATAGAATATGCGGGGAACGGCATGGAGATATATGATGCGGCTTTTACTGCGTCAGGCAGTGTGATTCTAATGGGAAAAGACGCCATATATGAGATTTCTACAAAAGACGGAAGCTTTCTTAGAACTTATGAAAAGGGAAATACAATTTTAGATTTTGGGGTTGCCGGAAACAGGCTGGTCGTATTTGTAAACGATACCATTCATTATTATGATACAGAAACAGGGGAACCTTTGACGGATGAGCCGGTTCTGACAGAGGAGCTTGGACTGAAAAAAGATCAGAGTGAGCCGGAAACTGCTTCTTCACATTCGGTTGTTATGACAGGAAGCGATGAAGAAGGGATTCTTTATGTGAACCGGGGCGGCATGTATTTGTACTATCCGGGAGGCACTATGGTGGAACAGCTTTTTGAAGGACAGGAAACGTCAGTGGGATTGCCGGAAACAGGGCTTATGGATGTGGAAACGGATGAAGAAGGCAGGGTTTATCTGGCTGCGTCTGATGTCTCTTTTGAAAAACCAGAAGGAAAAATTTACTGCTATCAGTTTGACGGGGAAGCGCCTGTTGCTGAAACAGAACTGAAGATTTATACATTACTGATGGATCCTTACATAGAACAGGCAGCCGCTATGTTCCAAAAAGAACATCCTGAGATCAGGATAGAAATTCAGGAGGGAATGACAGGAAAGGACGGAGTAACGGCAACCGATGCTATAAAGAATCTGAATACAGAAATCATGGCAGGAGAGGGACCGGACGTGATGATCCTGGACGGACTTTTGGAAGAAGACTATATAGAAAAAGGAATTCTGGAAGATATCAGCGGGATTGTGGAAAGCGCAGGAATTTTGGAGAATATCAGAGACGTTTATACAGGGGAAGACGGGGTTGTGTACCGGATGCCCCTTCGTTTCGGAATACCGGTGATCGCAGGCAAAGCAGAAGATGTGGACATGGCTGATGACCTTACGTCTTTGAAAGATATGGTGAAAAAGCATAAAGCTGATTTTTCTTCTGGCTTTTTCTCGGCTTATAAGGCAGCAGTTCCCCAGATTTTTCTTACCAGTCTTTTTGAACTTTCTTCTCCTTCCTGGATGAAAAAAGACGGAAGGGTGGATGAAGAAAAGGTCAGGGAATTTCTGGAACTGACATATGAGATCTACCATGCAGATAAGGAATATGAAGGATATATGGAAGATACCTCCGATTCAGAGGAAAAGAACACCCGGTGGTATGAAAAAAACAGGAGACAGGAGGCTTCTCCGGCTATGGATCTGCTTTTGATGAGGGCGGAAAAACAGCTTTTTTCTTACGGATATCTGTTTTCTCTTGATCATGTTTTCCTTATGAATTCTGTGGAAACAGAAAACCCGGAATTTACCCACAGGCTTTTTAACGGACAGGAGAAAAACTGCTTCGCGCCGGAACTTATTCTGGGGATCAGCGCGGCTGCCCGGGAAAAAGAAGCGGCGCAGATGTTTGTGGAATTTTTATTTAGTGAAGAACAGCAGAAAAATGGAAAAGAAGCAGGCTTTCCTGTAAGAAAATCCGTTTATGAAAGCGATGAATACTGGGAATTGGGACGAGAGGGCAGCTTTGAAAGCGCAAGTTCAGCAACCTATAACGGTGAAATGACGGAGATCATCGACGTGCTTCATTCCTCTGACAGTCAGTTAAAGGAAATAAGAGAGCTCGGCAAAACTCTTACAACGCCTGTAGGGAGAAACAGGGTTCTTCTTGACGCGGTAAAAAAAGCCGGAGTACCATATCTGAAAAATGAAACAGATCTGGATCAGGCAGTGAGGGAAATCATATCTCAGGTGAACTTATATTTATCAGAATAAATTTTTAGAGGTTCTTTTGAGAATAGGCTGTTATTCTGTGAGAAAATAAAGATAAATGGAGGAAATAAATTCATGGTCAGACATCACATATGGAAACAGGGCGCGGCGCTTACAGCTGCCATGGTTCTTGCCCTGACGCCGGGACTTGCCGGATGCGGAAACAAGGAAAAGGCAGATCATACAAAACAAGAAAACACAGACGCAAAGAATACACAAAACGAAGAAAAAACAATGGGCCGCTATCTGGAGGAGGACGTAGCTCTTCCGGATAACTGCGGAGATATTCTTGACATGACTCTTCTGGAGGATGGAACCTTAAGAGTCTGCTACGGTCAGGAAGATGGAGTTTTTTATTCCGATTCCTCTGACGGAGGAAAATCCTGGAAGGAGGCTGTGGATCTTTCAGAGGTTTTGAAGGTAGATACATCGAAATATGGTCTTTCTTATCCGAAGCTGGGGGCAAAGGGAGAGATTTTTACATCTGCGTATGATGCTTCAGGAGAAACAGAGGAGCATAAGTATTATTATCTGGCGTCGGACGGAAGTGTAAAGGAACTGGATCTTTCACAGACACTTGCAAGCGGTTATGTTTCGGAAGCACGTTTTACCGACAGAGGAAATCTTATTATCAATGATTTTTCAACTGCTCTTGTAGAGATGAATCCTCTTGACGGAAGTGTTGTGAGAAAATATGAGGAAGGAAGTGTTGTTTCCTGTTTTGCACCTATAGGAAAGTATCTGGTGGCCGTTACCAATTCCACAGTCCATTAT
>URWL01000361.1 GCA_900551465.1 uncultured Blautia sp.
ACCTTTATATTGTTGCCAGGGTAATCAAAGGAGATCATTTTGCCGAGGTTACCATTGTAGATCAGCATACCAATATTATACGGATCGTAAAAGATGACCAGGTGATTCTCTCCAGGGAAACAGAAGAAAAAAAGATTGATTCTGCCATTGACAAATCCAAGCTTACTGTAAAAGATATCCTGGATTTTGCCGATCAGGTAGTCGTTGAAGACGTAAAGGAAATCCTGGAACGTCAGATCCGCATGAATACTGCCATTTCTCAGGAAGGTCTGGACAACAACTATGGTGCTCAGATTGGAAAAACACTTATGCATGTCTGGGGAAAAGGGATCACTACCAGAGCATGTGCCAGAGCAGCTGCAGGAAGCGATGCCCGCATGGGCGGCTGTTCCATGCCTGTTGTGATCAACTCCGGCAGCGGAAATCAGGGAATGACTGTTTCTCTTCCTGTTATCGCCTATGCGGAAGAATGGGAAGTTTCCAGAGAGAAGCTTTATCGGTCTCTTGTGGTCAGCAATCTGATAGCCATCCATCAGAAATATTATATTGGAAGTCTTTCCGCATACTGCGGTGCTGTCAGTGCAGCCTGCGGAGCCGGGGCCGGCATCACTTATATGTATGGAGGAAACTATCAGCAGGTATCCCTGACCATCATCAACACACTCGGCAATATCGGAGGCATCGTATGTGACGGCGCCAAACCATCCTGTGCAGCAAAGATCGCATCCTCCGTAGATGCGGCTCTTATGGCATTCCATCTGAGCATTCAGAATAAAAGCTTTCTTCCCGGTGAAGGCATTATCCGCGGCGATGTGGAAGAAACCATCAAAAGTATGGGATATATCGGCCGTGTGGGAATGCGCTCCACAGATACCGAAATATTAAATATTATGATCGACCGTGTAAATGTAGATCAGGAATGCTGAAAATATTTTTGAAGGGGGATTCTCATTTTATGAAAAAAAACAGTTTTTTTAAAAGTCTTCCATTTAAACTTCTTGTAGGAGTTATCCTTGGAATTGTGATCGGACTTATTCTTAATTCTACAGACGGCTCAGACCTTACCCTGGGTATTTTGAACGTAGTGGTAACACTGAAATATATTCTTGGACAGGTGATTAATTTCTGTGTGCCGCTGATCATCATTGGTTTTATTGCACCGTCCATTACCAAACTGGGAAACAACGCTTCCCGTATGCTGGGCGTTGCCATTGTGATCGCATATGCATCCTCTATTGGTGCCGCACTTTTTTCTACTGCAGCAGGTTATACATTGATTCCTCACCTTTCCATTATTACAGATGTCGAAGGGCTGAAAGAACTGCCTCCTGTTGTGTTTGAGCTTGCGATCCCGCAGATCATGTCTGTTATGAGCGCCCTTGTCTTTTCTGTTATGATAGGTCTTGCCGCTACCTGGAACAAATCCAGATTGATCACCGGAATTCTGGATGAATTTCAGGCTATCGTGCTTTCCATCGTATCCAAAGTGATCATTCCGATCCTTCCTTTCTTTATTGCTCTTACCTTCTGTGGTCTGGCTTATGAAGGATCCATAACCAAACAGTTCCCGGTATTCCTTCAGGTTATCGCAATTGTTCTGATCGGTCATTTTATCTGGATGGCACTTTTATATGTACTGGCAGGCATCTATTCCAAAGAAAATCCCTGGGACGTTGTACGTTACTATGGTCCCGCTTACCTTACTGCAGTAGGAACCATGTCCTCTGCCGCAACACTTGCCGTTGCCCTTCAGTGTGCAGACAAAGCAAAACCGCTTCGTAAAGATATGGTACAGTTTGGTATTCCTCTTTTTGCAAACATCCATCTTTGCGGTTCTGTTCTTACGGAAGTATTCTTCTGCATGACAGTCTCCAAAATCCTGTACGGCACGATTCCTTCAGCCGGAACTATGATTCTTTTCTGCCTCCTTCTCGGAGTATTTGCCATCGGAGCTCCCGGTGTTCCCGGAGGTACCGTTATGGCATCTCTCGGAATCATTACAGGTATTCTTGGATTTAATGAAACCGGCACGGCTCTGATGCTTACAATTTTTGCTCTTCAGGACAGCTTCGGCACAGCATGTAACGTAACAGGAGACGGAGCCCTGACACTGATCCTTACCGGATATGCAAAGAAACATAATGTCAAAGAGCAGAATATTAATGTAAATCTTTAAATTTCTGCTTGTGGGGGTGGGGCGGCGGAATGGCCAGCCTGCAAATGGTAGCCGTATTCAATCCGGAAGGAGTTCTGTTTTGGTGTTGTCTACTTCCAGATGCAAAGAGAAAAAGCAGATCATAGTACATAATCTGCTTTTTTCTCTCTGCATCGTCTGTGGGGAACAAAAAACAAAATCCGCCCCTTCCTCACAAACAGAGAGTTACAGCATATTTTTTTCTCTTCGGATAAATGTTCCCAGTTTTTCTTCTTTCAGTTTCCCCCCAGCCACTGCATGATGACCTCTTAAGAATACGTCATCGATCTTGCAGCCAAGCTTAAAGCCTTCAAACGGGTTGTTATCTGTATTATATGCATGGGTTTTGGCAGAGATCACATCTTCCCTGGAAGGGTCCAGGATAACAATATCTGCATCGCTCCCGGGCTGGATCACACCTTTTCTTGGATAAACACCGTAAAGCTTTGCCGGATTTTCACTTAACAGCTTACACATCTGAGCTTCTGTGA
>URWL01000362.1 GCA_900551465.1 uncultured Blautia sp.
ATATCAGATAGATCACAGCCATAAAAGGCACAATGACCTGACTTACTGTTGCGATTCTCTTGATACCGCCGATCAGAATGGCCGCTACACAAAATGCCAGAATAAGGGAGGATATTACCACTGCCCATGAATATTCTCCAAGAAACGGAATATTTACACAATTGGCCTTTTCCGGATCAAAAAAGTTCTGTACTGCACTGGAAATACCATTAACCTGACTGAAGGTACCAATTCCAAAAAGGCCCACACAGACGCCGAAGAAAGCAAATACCTTTCCCAGCCATTTCCATTTTTCACCCATTCCGCGTTCAATGTAATAAAATGGTCCGCCAAGGCTGTGTCCATCCGGAGCTACCACACGGTATTTTACTGCCAGAAGCCCCTCAGCATATTTGGTAGCCATACCAAAAAACGCTGCCAGCACCATCCAGAACAAAGCGCCCGGACCTCCGGTACATACAGCTGTTGCCACACCAACGATATTTCCTGTTCCAATCGTCGCGCTTAAAGCTGTACACAAGGCTGCAAAGCTGGAAATCTCGCCTTTTCCGCCTTTTTCATTTTTGAACATCCATTTTAATGCAAGGGGAAGACGCCGGATCTGAAGAAGACCAAGACGTACTGTAAGAAGAATACCGCCGGACATAATGAGTACCATAAGAGGCACACCCCATACAAAATCGTCCACGGCTACCAAGAATTGATTAATCATGCTCCACATTGTAAAAAATCTCCTTTTTTATAAAGTTTTACAGCATGGGGGATTAAATCAGATCATTCCTGAAGCATACTCTGTCCTTTTGCCTGAGAGATTCAAGACGCATCCTGCGCCGCTTGCACCTTCGGCCCCTGTTTCAACAGGTGTCTCCAGAGAAACGATCCATTTGCAGTTTCTGCCCGAAATACGGGTACCTGAGAGTTTTACTCCTTCGGCGGACAAAATGTCTCTTTCCTGCAAACTTCACCTCGTAATTGCTGTCACTGCACTATACTATAACGCTAAATTGCTAATTCGTCAATGGAGAGATTGTATTTTATCTCATACAATCTCTCCAGTAAATTCCTTAATGCTCCTCCGACATCGTTCTATGTCTTCTGGTTTTGCAAATCAATTATGTGCCGGAACTGCTTCTTTTTTGTCTTCTGCTTTTTCATTTTTCCGGTCCAGGCTGGCAAAAAATCCTGCGATCAATGTACCGGAAATAGAATGCCATACACAGGATACTGCACAAATGATCGCAGATTCCGGCGCACTGGCAAACTGAGCAGTTGTTGTTGCCAGATTCGTTGCAAGTCCGGCATTCTGCATTCCTACCTCAATGGAAATCGTTCTTTTTTTCGCTGTATTCATACCGGTCAGCTTTCCTGCTCCATATCCAAGAAGATACCCCATTCCGTTATGAAGAAGAACCGCTGCAAAGATCACAACACCTGAAGTAAAGAAGTTTGCTCCCTGTGAAGAAATCACTCCTCCTACAACGCAGGCCAGTCCAAGGACTGCCACTCCCGGCATGATCTTCTGGATATCCTGAAAAGTCTTTTTCTTACCCAGAAGATAATTCAAAAGAAATCCCACTGCGATAGGAAGAATTACAGTTTCAATGATAGACACAAACATAGGCAGCCCTTTGATGCTGATTCTTGTACCACTTGCAAGAAAAGAAACAAGAAGTGGTGTCATTACCGGTGACAAAAGAGTAGACACCGTTGTCATACCAACAGAAAATGCCACATCTCCGCCACAAAGATAAGACATAATGTTAGAAGAAACACCTCCCGGACAGCAGCCGACAAGAATCAGTCCCAACGCAATAGCATCCGGCAGATGAAGCACCTTGCTGATTCCAAATGCCAGAAATGGCATGATCAGATACTGGGCAGCTGCACCGATACAGATATCCAATGGCCTCTGGGCAAGGATTTTGAAATCTTCTGTAGTCAAAGTCAGTCCCATACTGAACATAATAATTCCAATAATAAGAGACTGACTGGTAAATTTATTCCCAACCATATCTGTAAAAAGCTGATAATTCACCCAGCCCATCATTACAGGAACAAAAAAAGTCACCACTGCAATAGCGATTACCACTGCTGAGGTATAATCCGACAGAAATTTACTTGCTTTTTGTAATGCTTTCATCATAGCGCCTCCGTTCTGTGAAAACACCTGTTTCGGCATTCCGGAAGAGGCTGAAAAAAATCCCCTCCGGCAAATGCCGGAAGGGACGAATAAAATCCGCGGTACCACCCTTGTTCTGCAAATTTCTCTGCAGCGCTTACGTACTTCATACGTTTTCCCGGTAACGGGGGATTCCGGCATGACTTACTGCAGTTTCAGTCAGCTCCTTCGAGATGATATCCTGATTTCCCGGTATATCTGCTTCACACCTGCAGCAGACTCTCTGAAATACCTTATGGAATACGGCGTTGTTCTCTTCTTTGGATTTTGGTGCTTTATCACATTAATCTGTTGTTTTTTATAACAGTTATTATAGTCCTATTTTTTTAAATGTCAAGCATTTTTTTAATTCTCACGCTCTGTCCCATTGACTGAATATTTCAAATATGGTAGCATAATATTAACAATTTATGAACATCGAGGTTTAAATCATGAACAGCACTTCTTCAAAAACACTTTTAACTGAAGGTCCTATCTGGAGAAAAATGATGGCTTTTGCCG
>URWL01000363.1 GCA_900551465.1 uncultured Blautia sp.
AGGTCGCAAGCATCATCAGACCTCCCAGTGCCGCACAAACAGAAGATGTGATATAGGTACGGAACAGAAGACCTGTTGTGTTAATACCCGAAAACTTTGCAACATGCGCATTGGTTCCATAAAGACGAAGTTTTGTTCCATAGGTGCTCTTTTCCAGCATAAGCCAGATAATAAAAGCAACAACGATAAATACGATCAGTCTTCTGGGGATAAATCCCAGGAAATTACCGGAAAAGAAATCGCAGTACTGTTTTGGGAAAGAAGAAACTGCTGATCCATTGGTAACAACAATACATAAACCTGTAAGGAGCTCATTCACGCCCAGCGTAGCAAGGATGGGCGGTACTCCCAGTTTGGAAATAAGAAACGCATTTACACTTCCTACCACAATACCAGTTAAGATAGCAATCAGGAATATTACCACTGAAAAAGCCATGGGCATAGTTCCATCTTCTCCGAAGAAATGAATCATGGTATATACACTGAGGATAGACGCCATGTTTGCTGTTCCAACTACAGCAAGATCGATTCCGCCAGTGATCATACAGAGCATACCGCCCAGAGCCATCAGTCCATATTCCGGAAACTGACCTGCCATGGTCAGAAAGTTTCTTCCTGTAAAAAACTTTTCTGCCTGAGTAAACATCATAAAGATCAGCCAGAGGACCATGATCATTAAAAGCCTGCTTACCTCTGGATTTTTTCTGTAAATACTTTTGGCTTTGTTCATTATGCCCCCTCCTTTACTGCTTTCTTTTTACTTCTGGAGGTTCTGGAAGACTGCAGAGCAGTCAGAGATACACCGATCACAATAACGAGACCCACAAACACATCACTCCATGTAGTCGGAATTCCCAGAAGGATCATGGAATTCTGTACCAGGATGATCAGGAAAGTACCAAGCATACATCCTGTCAGGGTACCTGCGCCGCCGGTAAGGGCAACTCCGCCCAGAACAACTCCGGCAATAATATTCATTTCCATTCCAAGCATGTTGGTAGGATGGCACTGCTGCATCATGCACACCCGGCAGATACCGCCAATAGAAGCGATCATGCCAATGATGATATACATGATAAATTTTGTCCGTTTCACATTAAAGCCTGCAGTATGAGCACTGAGGGCATTTCCGCCGATCGCATAAATACCGCGTCCAAAGATCGTATAGCGGAGTACAAAAAACATCAGACCACATACAATGATCAGAATAAGGAAGGTATATGGAAGTACAGAGCTTAAACCATTTACCTTGTTTGTGGCTGTAATAAAAGATGCTGTTCCAAACTCTTTCATTCCCGGAGGGATTACAGAAAGCTGATTTGCTCTTAAGGTTCCCTGCATAAATCCCTGGAAAATACTGGAAGTACCAAGTGTTACGATCATAGCATTCAGATTCAGATATCCAATAAAATATCCATTGATCGCGCCCAGAACCGCACCGATCAGCACAGCGATCAAAAATGCCAGGAATACGTTTCCTTCATACTCTTTATCAAGAAGAATCTTTGTTGTGGCATATGCAGAAAGGGATGCCAGCGCCGGAAAGGATACATCGATGCCTCCTGATATCAGCGCCATAAATTCCGCTATAGCAAACAGTCCCGGAACGATCATCGCACTTAAAAGGTCAACAATGTTATTACCGGTAAAAAACTGCCCGGAGCGGATCTGAACAACGATTCCCAGTACAATGATTATCAGAAATATGTAAGGTTCATTTGACTGAAATAATTTTTTTACTTTTTTGTTCATCTGCCCGCCTCCTACATCATATCGTCTATGATCATCTGTTCACTGACTTTTTGTGTGTCATACTCAGATCTGATCTTTCCGTTTTTGATAACCAGAACCCTGTTGCAGTTCTGGATCACCTCAGGAAGATCATCAGAAATAATTATCACTCCAAGTCCCTGTTTGGCAAGTTTCTGAAGAACCATATGGATATCATGTTTCGAACCAATATCCACACCTACCGTAGGTCCGTTAAGAATCAGGACATCCAGATTGCAGGCCAGCCATTTTGCAAGAACGATCCTTTGCTGATTACCACCGGAAAGAGTCGTTGCCGGATTGTCCGGATTTTTGGTTTTGATCTCAAGTTCTGCCACCCATCTTTTGATCTCTTCATCGCGTTTTTTCAGGTCAAACTGTCCATTTTTCTTCTTAAGTTTATCGATTTCGGAGATAATAATATTATCACCGATGGACTGTGTAAGGAAAAGACCTTCTGAAAGTCTGTCCTCAGGCACATAACCTATTTTTTGTTCAATAGCATCTCTGGGGCAGGTAACTTTTATAGGAGTTCCTTCTTTCAGAATCTGTCCGGAATCCGCCGGTTTCAGACCAAACATAGAAAGCGCCAGTTCTGTACGTCCGGAATCCAGGAGTCCTGTAATACCCAAAATCTCTCCTCTTCGCAGGGAAAAACTGATGTCTGAAAAAGCTCCTTCCAAAGTCAGATTTTTCAGTTCAAACACTGGCTTGTCCGACATATTTTCCGGTACAAAAATCTGGTCGTTAAATTCTCTTCCTGTCATATAGTAAGTAAATTTTTTATCATCCAGATCCCTGGTGCTTCCTGTTGCAACCATCTCTCCGTTTCGGAATATGGTAAACCGGTCAGAAATTTCAAACACTTCATTAAGTTTATGACTGATAAACAGGATTGCAATACCC
>URWL01000364.1 GCA_900551465.1 uncultured Blautia sp.
GTTTTACAGTGTTGAATTTTCGTTCCATCCATTTCTGGTTTAAGAGATTAGTCCCGTCAGGACAATGCTGGAATAAGATACAGCCATTATTCATGCGTATGGATACTGCAATGGTGATATCGTTTTTTTGAGCATAGTTTACCATAAAGGTACCAAGTTTATAGGCTGTGTCGTGATCAAAATGAGAGAACTGAAGAAGTTCTTCCTGTTTTTTGAGAATGCTGAGATTTTCTGACATAATAAAATCCTCCTTGTTTGTAAATAATGAAACAGTTGTCTGGTATAAATGGAAAAAGGTTTTTCTAAATATATTATACATGTAAAAGATGAGAATTGGCAACAAAAAATTCCCCCTCTGCTGAGTATTAACACATATTTTTTCTCTGCATATGTTAATGTCAGGAAAATTACTGATTATTAGCATATATCGGGGAGTTTTGGTATGAAGATTTATGATTATCAGGGGAGAAAAAATGTCAGCGGAGAGAGAATAAGGGAGCTGCGGATAAAAAGGCGGATGTCCCAGAGCGAGCTGGCGGCAAGACTGCAGGTGGAAGGTGTGATACTGGAAAGGGACAGTATCAGCAGGCTTGAAAGTGGGACAAGATTTGTGGCTGACTATGAACTGTTTATATTTGCAAAGGTTTTAGGGGTGGATATGATATCTCTTGTGGAGTTTCAGCCTCAGGATAATTAAAAATATTTATGTGGAAAGACTGCCTTAGGGGCAGTTTTTTACTATTATTCAATAGTTTTTTGTGTTACAATGTGTCATATCAAAAAGTTGGATTCGATAGAGTGGAGGATCAGGATGATTGAATTAGGTAAGAAACAGACACTGACTGTAGTGAAAACTGTGGAATTTGGAATATATCTGGCAGAAAACAAGGAGGCAGATGCGAAAAACCGTGTTCTTCTGCCTGCAAAGCAGGTGCCTCAGGGAACAAAGGAAGGAGACCGTCTGGAGGTTTTTATTTATAAGGATTCTCAGGATCGTCTTATTTCTACCACAAGAGAGCCTGTGATCACAGTGGGACAGACAGCTCTTCTGAAGGTTCGTCAGGTGACAAAAATAGGAGCATTTCTTGACTGGGGGCTGGAGAAGGATCTTCTTCTTCCTTATCATGAGCAGACTGTGCGTGTCCGGGAGGGACAGGAGTGTCTGGTAGCTCTTTATGTGGATAAAAGCAGCCGTCTTTGTGCAACCATGAAAGTATATCCATATCTTCTGAAAAAGTCTCCTTATCAGGTGGGAGACCAGGTAAGAGGAAGGGTTTACCAGATCAGTGATAATTTTGGTGTATTTGTGGCTGTAGACGATAAATTTTCTGCATTGATCCCTGCAAGAGAGGCAGCAGGAAAATATCGTCCGGGAACGGTTCTTGATCTTCGGGTATCGGAGGTGAAGGAGGATGGAAAGCTGAATGTTTCCGACCGTCAGAAAGCATATATCCAGATCAATGAGGACGCGGAAAACGTTCTTCAGATCATTGAAGAATTTGCAGGTGTACTGCCATTTGACGATAAGGCTTCTCCGGAAGTTATTAAAAGGGAATTCGGTCTCAGCAAGAATGCCTTTAAACGTGCAGTGGGTCATCTTCTGAAAGAAGGAAAAGTAGAAATAAGAGACCGGAGGATTTATCAGGTAAAAAAATAAGGAGCGTATTATGAATTTTACACATCTTCATGTCCATACAGAATACAGTCTTCTGGATGGCTCCAATAAGATCCAGGAGTATGTGTCCAGAGTGAAGGAACTTGGAATGGACAGCGCGGCTATTACAGACCATGGTGTTATGTATGGCGTGATCGATTTTTACAGAGCATGTAAAGCCGCAGGCATTAATCCCATACTGGGCTGTGAGGTTTATGTGGCTCCTGGTTCCAGATTTGAAAAGGAAACAGGAACAGGTGATGACCGTTATTATCATCTGGTACTTCTTGCAGAAAATAATCAGGGCTACAGCAATCTGATGAAGATCGTTTCCAAAGGATTTGTAGAGGGCTTTTATTATAAACCGAGAGTGGATCTGGAGATTCTGGAAAAATATCATGAAGGAATCATCGCTTTAAGTGCCTGCCTTGCCGGAGAGGTAGCCAAATATCTTACAAGAGGAATGTACGAAGATGCAAAGGCGGCGGCTCTCCGTTATCAGGATATTTTTGGAAAAGGAAATTTCTTTCTGGAAATGCAGGATCATGGAATTCCTGAACAGCAGACAGTGAATCAGCAGCTTCTTAAAATGCATAAGGAAACAGGAATCGATCTGGTGGTGACCAATGACGTCCATTATACACTTGCAGAGGATGCGCAGCCTCATGATGTACTTCTTTGCCTTCAGACAGGAAAGAAGCTGGCAGATGAGGATCGTATGCGGTATGAGGGAGGTCAGTATTATGTGAAATCTCCTCAGGAGATGGAAATGCTCTTTCCCTATGCCACAGAGGCTTTGGAAAATACACATAAGATTTCAGAAAGATGCCATGTAGAGATTGAGTTTGGCGTGACTAAGCTTCCGAAATATGATGTGCCGGAGGGATATACTTCATGGGAATATCTGAATAAGCTCTGCTTTGAAGGGCTGGAGGAACGTTATACGCCTGTAACAGAGGAGCTTCGGGAAAGACTGGATTATGAGCTGTCCACAATTAAAAATATGGGATATGTGGATTAC
>URWL01000365.1 GCA_900551465.1 uncultured Blautia sp.
ATAAAATACTGTCCAAAAGTTTTTAATTTTCTCAACGCTCTGTAATTTTTCATTCTGTTCTCCTTTCTTCAAGGATCCGCCATCCTGTCAGTTATCAATCTTTTTCTTTAAAAATAACATTATTCAACAGTACGGACAGTACAAGTCCCAGTACCAGAAGGATAATACTGATTGCTCCGCTTCGTCCCATAAGCTTGTACTGGAATCCCTGCGTATAAAGAAGAACTGCAGGAGTAGCACTGGAATCCATCGGTCCGCCGCCGGTCATTGCCCATACAATATCAAATGCCTTGAGACATCCGGTGATACAAATGACCGAGAATACCATGAACATGTTTTTACAGAGAGGAACGGTAATATGAATGATCTTTTTCAATCCGGTGCAGCCATCCAAAAGAGCCGCATCATGAATCTCATCCGGAATCGCCACAATACCCGCAGCAAAGATCAGCATGTTATATCCCGCGTACATCCACTCATTTACCAGAACAACACACCATATGTTTACCGTCGGCGTGGCCAACCAATTTATAATATACTCTTCAAGACCTATAGCTCTCAAAAACTGTGCCAGAACACCAAAATTTGCATTCAGCATAAAAGTCCACATAAGACCAACAGCTGTAGTTCCCAGCATAACCGGCATAAGGTATGCTGTCTTAAAGAATTTAATTCCTTTCAGCTTGGAAGTAACAAGAAGCGCCATTCCAAAAGCAATCGGCATCAGAATACAGAAACCACCGATCATAAAATAGAGAGCGTTCAGCATACTCTTCCAAAACTTTTCACTTGTAAGAACCTTAATATAGTTTTCAAGTCCTACCCAGGTAACCGGCGCACCGCCGATACCATTCCACTTGTTCAGAGACAGCCATGCTGTATTTATTACCGGATAAATAACAAACGCAACTGTCAGGATGATTCCCGGAAGAACAAAAAGCATGGACTTCAGGTAGGATTTTCTGTAGGTTTTTGACTTAAAGAACATAATCATACCTCCAATTTTAAAGAGCGGGCGTCACCGAACACTCCCGTTGGTGAGGCCCGCCCTGCATTATGTATTCAATGCATTACCTGCTTCGTATCTTAATTATTCATACTCTGCGATCAGATCAACGATGGTCTTTCCTACTTCATCAACCGAATTACCCATTGCAATTCCCTGAAGTGCCTGACGAACAGTATTGATCATATGAGTTGCAATATCATAGTTCTCGATATCGCCGCGTACATCTTCTGTTTCTGCGATGATAGCACTTGCTTCTTTGCTCAGGTAGTTTCCTGCCTCTGTTGTGATATTCACACAAAGAGGAGACGGATAACCTTCTGCAAAAGTATTTACTACATCTTCACTTGTCATATATTTCAGGAAAAGTACAGAAGCTGCAACTTCATCAGGATTACCTGTATCAACTACATAATAAGCCTCGTTTCCGCCGCCCATATCCTGAAGTGCAAACTCTTCATTTACATATGGCATACGCATTGCGTGAATCTTTTCGTTATCATAAAACTCATTGCCGGTTTTGTCTTCTGCACAGTACCAGGTTCCCATAAACAGAAATGCAGAACCGCCAGTATTAAAGATAGATCTTTCCTGACCATCATCAATACCAAGAAGGTTTGTTCCAAGATATCCTTTATCGGCTGCGTCTTTAATCATCTGATAGATCTGTTTCTGTTCTTCTCCATCATAAGCAACTTCTCTTGTGCCAAGCTTTTCAGCCATGTCAACACCGAATGTCTTGTAGTTCAGCGCTGAATGAAGGTGTCCGAAACGATAATCATCTTTCTCACCCATTTCAAAAGGCTGTACTCCGTTTGCTTTCAGTTTCTCGCATGCTGCCATCAGATCGTCCCAGCTCTTAATAGAAGCAGGATCAATATCATTGGCTGCAAGTATCTCTTCATTATAGAAAAGCATTACCTGGTATGCAGTAAACGGAACACCATAGGAGCCTTCATATCCATAAGTTGTAAAATCAGTCAGGTTCTCACCCATTGCATTGAATCTTTCTTTCCATTCCGGATATTGCTCATAATACGGAGTCATATCCACAATCAGATTCTGCTCAATGTAACCTGCTGTACGAGATCCACCATACTCCTGGATAATGTTCGGCATAGAACTCTCATCTGACATTAGAACAGATTCTGAATTAAGCCATTCGGACTCTGTCGGGATATTGATACATTCAACAGTTATTCCCGGATACTTCTCCATAAATCCATTTACGATGTCCTGGTAGAGAGGTCCAGAAACATCCGCTTCATCCCATCTGGTGTGGAGTGTGATGGTAACATCCTTAAACTCATGGTTTTCCACATCATAATTCACTTCATCAGCGAATACCACGCTTCCTGTGGAAGCCACCATAGCAAGGGCTGTCATAGCAGCAATCAGTTTTTTCTTCATTTTTTTGTCTCCTTTCGCCTTTTGTTAAACGTTTCGTTTTTATTGTAATTTTATTCTACCCTCACCCGTCATTTTTGTCAATATTTTGTTTTATACTTTATTTATTTCAGCATTATTACACAAATTTATATTGTTTTTTTGTTGTTATTCACTATAATCGTTTCGTTTTTATCATAAATATAATATTATAATCGCATTTATAAATACAGACTAAAGAATTGTATTTTCTGAAATTTCATGCTATGATATAGGAT
>URWL01000366.1 GCA_900551465.1 uncultured Blautia sp.
TTTTGCCATAGAAAGATTTTGGATATTATAGATTCCCTGAGGCGGACGATAATATTTTTTCATTTCTTTTCCGGTGATATTTTTGTATAGCTCTTCTACCTGCTGCAGCTCCTTTTGAAAAGAACTGATGTCTGAGATCCGGGACATATCCGGATGTGTCATGGTGTGATTTCCTACAGTATGACCTTCTGAAACGATTCTTTTTATCAGATCCGGATTGTCTGAAATAAAATTTCCTACAACAAAAAAAGCTGCAGGAGCCTTATGTTTTTTCAGAGCATCCAGTATAGCAGGTGTGTTTCCGTTTTCGAATCCTGCATCAAAAGTAAGATAAAGTACTTTTTCAGCGGTATCCTGGGCAAAATACGCATTATATTTTTTTAGCTCTTCTATGGAAGCATTTCCTACAGGTCGTTTCCCCTTTTCCTGAAAGCTGAGTCCCCAGCTGTCGGAAGATGCGGAAAGGACAGAGGCAGCTGTACTTTCTGAAATGCTGGGAACAGAAGAGGTTTCTTGAAAGTTCCGGCTGAGCCAGGTAACAAGGCTTCCTGTACAGGATCCCAGAAGAAAAGCTCCTGCAAGGATTGCGGTAATTCTGCATCCGCGTGAATAGCGGGTAAAAATGGAGCAGATGAAATTACGAGATGATCTCATGTTTTTCCCCGGTGTTTTTTTACAGTATATGAGCGATCAGAAAAAATAAAACCAGGGAAAGGGAACTCTTTTTTTAGAGAGTGATAGGAAAGTTCCTAAGAGGAAAAATTAAAATATAACAAAAATGTGAAATAAAGATGAAGTTTATATTGAACTTTGTTGAAAAAACTGATATAGTAGTTTCAGATATACGTGTTAAGCTAGGTTTTTTATAAAAGAAAATAAGGAGCTGTATAATGAAACGAATTTCAGGTAAATGGAAAGGTACATTTTTTCTGCTGATCTTATCCGCATTTTTGATTTGGGGAGGGAGCAGAGAGGTATCTGCGGCATCCAAATGCAGGGTAGTGTTTGCAAATGCCCAGGGAGTGGTATCTACACAGACTTATCGCAACTGGGCCAGGACGGTAGAGGCAGGAGACTGGATCAAGCTTCCTAAATATTCGCAGTCAGGCTACAGATGCTATTGGGTTCTGAAAAATGGAAATAAGACCTATAAATATAATCCGGGTGCGAATTATCGGATAACTAAGAATACGAAGTTCTGTCTTTATCGTTATAAGCTTTATAATGTATGCTTTTATACAGAAAATGGGAAAAAAGAATATGTCAGCATGAGAGAGCAGGCAATAAAAGGGCAATATATTACTCTTCCTTCTGTGCCCCATGGAACCTCCAATAAAGGACTGGGATGGGCCACTACTGTAAGAGGAAAAACTTATAAAAAAGCCGGCACCAAGGTAAAGGTTACCGGAAATATGAGATTTTATCCGATCACACAGAAAATCACAGGGGTGAATCTGAGAGCGTATAACGGAAAGCTCTGGAAGGTGGTTCCTACCGGATCCGGAAAGAATCCTACTTTTCCGTCCGTAAATCTGGGAAGCGGAAATATGTGTCTGGGGTGGTCAAGAAGAAAAGGCCAGACTTCTAAACCGGAATATCTTGCCGGAGACAGAATTCCATCCAAATCCGGGAATTACTATATGGTAGTTTTTGGAAAACATATGGATAAAGCGCCTGCTGGTGTACGTAAACCGGAAAATCATGATGTGGTATACTTTGTAGGGGATTCCCGTACAATGGGAATGGCCCGTGCCCTTGGCAGCTCGGCTCCGGCAAATGTGAAATTTATTTACAAGATTGGAGAAGGCTTGGACTGGTTTAAAAAGACAGGTTACAATACTTTAAGAACTAATGTATGCAAACAGTCAAAGAACAGCAGAATTGCTGTTGTGATCAATCTGGGAGCGAACGATCTGCGTGATTACAGCGGATATACCAAATATATGCAGGCAGTTGCCAGAAACTTAAAAAAATATAATAAAAACTGTGATATGTATTACATGTCAGTGAATCCGGTAAACAGCGCAATGATCCGCAGCTATTTAGGATGGACCAGCAGAACGGAAAATCAGGTTAAGAATATAAATAATACACTGAAATCCACTTTGTGCAGCGGATCCAAAAGAACATATACTTATATTGATACCTGCTCTTTCCTTCAGAGATATGGATGGATCAGCAGAGAAGGTCATGAGGGACTTTACGATGGTGTGCATTATTCAGATGCGACCTCTCTTCGGGTATATGATTATTGTATGAAAATATTGAACAGATAAATGTGAAAAGGACAGACCGATAAAAGGTCTGTCTTTTTTCGTGCCGGTCAAAGAAAGGCAACAAAAAGAGCCATCAGATTATTTTTTCTGCTGGCTCTTATTACTGTTCATTGTCCAATGGACTTGCCCTCCTTATTAATTTTTATAAAACAAAAATGAATTTAAAACTTTACGTTCTCGGTGGTCCGTACCTTCCTTTCTCTTAATATATTAGGTATTTCTATGCTGTTTCTGGTGGTCTGTACCTCCTTTTGGTAAATTTGGATAATCACTTATGTTTTCGGTGGTCTCACTCCTTTTTGTTTGTTTCTAAGTTCCTTTTGTTTTATGTACTTAATATAACAGATAAATCTGTCTCTTATACACATCTCCGAGCCCACGAGACAGGCAGAAA
>URWL01000367.1 GCA_900551465.1 uncultured Blautia sp.
AGCTGTGCATTAGAAGCAGTACCGGACAAAAGGGATTCAGATTAGATCACTGTATAGAGGCAATAGAAGCGTCTGTGGATGTAAAGGCAAATCGAAAAAAGATATTTACGGTAAAAAAACAGTACAGCTATTTATAAATGGTCATTGGATATGAAAAGAGGTGCAGAAAGGTGTTTTTTCAGAAGAAAAGAAAATTTATAAATGGGAAGGATCAAGATTATTGGACAGACAGTAAAAGGAGAGAAAGGATATGTACTCTGTTGCGCTTCTGGCGCCTGTTTCCCCCGATGAACAGGCGAAGCGGTCATTCTTCTGAAAAGACATCTTTGTGTGCCTCTTTCATAAGAAAAGCCAGTATTGCAGTGGAAACTGCTTTGGTACTGCCGTTATTTTTTCTTGGGATGGTTACCTTAATCTCCTTTATGGATATTTATAAGATGCAGTCAGAGCATCTGCATGCATTATGTGAACAGGCAAAAGAAGCAGGAATGTACGCGTATATGCTGGATGGAAAGGGACCAGATGAGCTGACGATACCGGATGTATATACTTACAGTCCGATAGGAGGGCTGATTCCCATGCCTGAAATATGGATGCATAATACTGTTAAGGTTCATACATGGACAGGCACTGATCATAGTACTTTTTCCGAAGACGAAAAACCATCGGAAGAAATGGTTTATGTAACGGAATCCGGTTCTGTATACCATAGGAATCCTGGATGCAGATATTTGCACGTAGCTTTGAACCAGATTCCAGGTTCCAGTATAGTTTCAGCCCATAATGCTCAGGGAGAGAAATACTATGCCTGTGAAATATGCAGTAAAAATCAAAAGCCGGCAGGAGTAGTTTATATTACAAAAAATGGGAATCGATATCATAACCGGGAATCCTGCAGCGGTCTGAAAAGGACAGTTCGTCTTGTGAAAATTTCTGATGTACAGGGAATGGGAGCCTGTGGCTCCTGCGGATAGAAAGAGGGATATAATGAAGATAGAAGAAGTATGCACCATGGTATTTTTAGCAGTTAATACAGGGATGGATTTCAGAAAAAAAGAGATTTCCCTGTATCTTACCGGGATTTATGGATGTGCAGGTGTGGTGTTCAGTGTTTTATCTCAGCGGGAATTATGGGATATGCTGCTGCCGCTGGCAATAGGATTATTGTTTTTGCTTTTTTCTTTTATTTCCAAAGGCGCTCTGGGAAGCGGAGACGGATGGATTCTTCTTGCTTTGGCATTAATGCTACAAACGGAAGATTATATTAATATGATATGTTTCAGTATGCTTATGGCGGCCGGTGTTTCAATATTGCTTCTGACAATATTCAGAAAGAAAGGAAAAACAGAAATACCGTTTGTACCATTTATATTTCTGGCGTATATGGGAGGTGTATTACTGTGAAAGAAATTCAAAGATTAAAATTATTAAAAAGAGGAAGTTTTACAATAGAGGCTGCCTGTGTAATGTCCTTGGTACTGCTGGCCATAATAGGGATTCTTTATCTCTGTTTTTTTGTTCATAACAGAGCATGGCTGACAGCGGCAGCATGTGAATCCGCGTTGGCAGGAAGTATGGAAGGAATGCGGGAGGATGGAAAAGTAGAGGAGACAGCAGAAATACGCAGCCGGACATTGGGAAATACAGGTTTTTTCGGGATGGAAAACCTTAATATACACGTGCAGAAAGGAAAAAATATAAAAGTTACTTACACTGCAGATACAAATGCTGCTTTTGGAGGTTTTTCCTGGAAATTAAAAGCAGAAGGAACATCGAAAGTGATCGATCCGGTTCTTTGGATTCGCAATGTTAAGGCAGCAGGGGAAATATTGACAGGAGGAGAATAATGCGGACAGAATTTAGAAGAGATATGGATCATAATTATCTGATCCTTCAGGAGGATATTGTTGTGGACACATCAGCTTACCAGGTACGGATGCTGGCAGGAAATGTGATTCCTTCTATTTTAAAATGCCGTATCCAGAGTCTGGATGGCAGTCAGTTTTTTTCTTACGACATTACTTCAAAACAACCTTTATCTGTCCTATATGAGGAAAAGAAGTTCCGCATCAGAGATCTCCAGATGGTCTTCGGAGGATTTGTGAATGTTATGGAGGAACTGACGGAATTTTTAATGAATCCAGAACAGCTGATCCTCAGACCAGAGTATATTTACCTGGATATTGAATCTCAAAAAGTATATTTTTGTTGTCTTCCAGGATTTCACAGAGAAATTCAGGAACAGTTTAGAGAACTGACGGAATACATTCTTCCTAAATTAGAGCATGAGGATGATCAGGCAGTAGTATTAGGATACGGGATTTACAAAAAGGCACTGGAACCGGGATTTCAGCTGGAAACAGTAAAGGCTGCAGTTTATCGTAAGGAAGAAATAAAAAAGGAGAAGTCAGATTTCAGCTCAGAAGAAAAGCCAGGAAATAAAACAGAACTGGAAAAGAAAGAGCAGAAAGCAGATTTGTATCAGGAAATATCGGAGCAAAATGAAAAAGAAGAAAAAAAGAATATTTTCAAAAACAGAAAAATAAAAAGTGCAGCAGTTTGTGCTGCGGGACTTCTTCTGCTTCTGGCTGTCCTGGCGACCAGTGCATTAGGATATATTCCATGGCTGTCAGTAGAAACAGCAATAGCTGCAGGGATTTTTATT
>URWL01000368.1 GCA_900551465.1 uncultured Blautia sp.
ATACCCTCTGCTTCGCCAACAATATTAAACTGATAGGCCAGATGCTCTGTAATACTGCTCACATCTGCCTCCATAAATTTTCCTTTGATCTGCGCAAAAAACTCTGCGTACGTCATAAAAAACATCCTCCCTTTATTTTTCGACCATCAGTCGAACTTGTTTATATTTAATCTATCATCTTTTCGACCATCGGTCAATATTGCTTTTTCCCAATTTTTCTGAAGAAGGATCTGATTTTTCTGTCCAGATTTTCCAATTGGAACTATGATCAGATGTGTGGTATACTTAGGATTATTACCGTTCACTCCGCTTACAGCAACAAGCCGTATGGACAGTAACTTAGGATTACAATTATTCTATTCTAGATCAAAGGAGACGGATGACACATGCCATCTTCAGAAAAGTACAACAGAATCCTGGATGCCTTCCAGGAACTATTAGACAAAAAGAACATACAGACCATCTCTGTAAGTGAGATCGCACAGACTGCCGGAATCGGCAAAGGAAGTATTTATTATTATTTTCCATCCAAAGACGCCATCCTGGAAGCTCTGGTAGAACGTAATTATGAAAAGCCTCTGGAAACTGCCAAGCAGCTGGCCGCCCAGACAGAAATCTCACCCTTTACCAGAATGGCCATGATCTTTCAGGCCTGCCGGAATTCCAGAGAAGAATTCCAGAAACAGGATTCCACCGGAAAAGCAGAAAGCGCTCAGGCAGAAACTTTTCTCCACCATCAATACCTCAAACATCTGATCAGCGAACTGAAACCCACTCTGACCCAGATTATCCAGCAGGGTATTGACAACGGCGAGATCCACTTTGACTATCCTGCTGCCCTGGCTGAGATTGTATTGATCGTGCTTTCTATCAAGCTGGACAATACCCTGGTTCCCTCCACTTCTGAAGAAATTGGAGAAACCATCCGGGGACTGATCGCACTGCTTGAAAAAGGTACGGAAAATCCTGTTGGATCACTGAATTTTTTAAACGCATTATAAAAAATAAGAGCATGATTCTTTTTTCCGGCATTTCCGGATCAGAAAATCATGCTCTTATTTTATTTTGCTCTGCTTTTATTTCAGAAGTCCTGTGGACTGCAGGAAAAGAACTGCCATGATCACAGGCGCCACATAGCGGATCATAAAGGCATATAATTTTTTACGTTGAAACACATGACCGCTGGATTCCATTTCTTCCTGTATCCATTTTGGCTTGATAACCCATCCCACAAAAATACAGGTAAGAAAAGAAATCAAAGGCATCAGGAAGGAATTGCTGATATAGTCCATAACATCCAGCAGCTGTGCCGTCTGTCCGTTTGGAAGTGCAAGTTCAAAGTAAAATACATTGTAGCCAAGGCATATCACTATTGCTGCTGCCGCAGAAATCACCCCGATGATCAGACTCATTTTTTTCCTTGTTGTTTTGAACAGCGTCATACAGCTTGCCACCAGGGTTTCCATGATCGATACACAGGACGTAAGGGCGGCAAATGCAACCATAATAAAAAATACCAGACCGACAACCGTTCCTGCCTTTCCCATTGCATGGAATACCTTCGGGAGAGATACAAACATCAGACTTGGGCCGGAAGCCATGCCTTCTGTACCGGAAAATACATATACTGCCGGAATGATCATCATACCTGCCAGCAGAGCTACACCCGTATCAAAAAATTCGATCTGACGGATAGATTTGTTCAGATCCACATCTTTTTTTACATAAGAACCATAGGTGATCATAATTCCCATGGACACACTTAATGAGAAAAACAGCTGGCTCATTGCATCCAGAAGAATCTTCAGAAACTTTGAGAAAGTAAGACCTTCAAAATTGGGAATAAGATAAACCGCCAGACCCTGAAGTCCTGTGCGTACGTTTCCGCTTTCATCTGTATGCTTCAGTGTCAGCGAAAAAACTGCAATACAGATAATCATAATAAGAAGCCCAGGCATTACCAGTCTTGAGAAACGCTCAATACCTTTATCCACACCCGCATATACTACAAATGCTGTAATAGCAAGAAAAACAAGCATAAATACAATAGGAGCTGCAGGAGCTGTAATAAAATCAGTAAAATATGAGTCTTCAGCTGCCGCGCTGCTCTTTCCACTGAGATATGTCACTGCATATTTGGTAACCCAGCCTCCAATTACAGAATAGTATGTCATGATCAGAGCCGGAACAAGGAATGTCAGTTTTCCAAGAAAATTCCATTTTGGGGAAATTGCGCCAAAAGCATACAGCGCATTCTTTTTTGTCCTTCGTCCAATGGCAATATCCGTTGTAAGAAGTGTAAAGCCAAAAGTCAGCACCAGTACCAGATATACCAGAATAAACAGTCCGCCTCCGTCCTGGGCTGCCAGATAAGGAAAACGCCAGATATTGCCAACTCCTACTGCGCTTCCTGCTGCCGCCAGTACAAACCCCAGCGATCCGCTGAAATTTCCTGATTTCTTTTCCATAAATATGTCCTCACTTTACTGTAATACTTGATTCCTCTTTTTTGAGAAATCAGAAGCAGCCAACTATAATTTCTGCGTAAAAGATATACTTATCACTTTCTGCAGGAGATTATGATCTGCCGCACCAGCCTATTATAGGTAATTACTGCAAAATGAGCAAATTTACAAAAGTTTCTTTAAAATAGA
>URWL01000369.1 GCA_900551465.1 uncultured Blautia sp.
CTACAGCGATATCAACTTTGGCGTAAAAGAAATGCCTACATATAATGGAAATCAGCATTCCATGTCCTTTACAGTAGGCTATGGTATCTCCGCTGTTTCTGAAGAAAAGGATCTTGCAAAAGCATGGATCAAATATGCAACTGGCGAAGAAGGTCTTCAGATCTGGTCCTCAGGCGCAGGATGCCTTCCTTCCAGACCGTCTGTAGCAGAAGCAATGGATATAGAAAGCGATCCGGTATGGGCAGTACATTCCAAGATGATCGACGTGGCAACTCCATGGCAGAGAGGAACAACAATCAGCATTGTTGACAGCGCATACAAGAACTTTATTCCGGCAGCGTTCAAGGGCGAGGAAGAAGTAAAGGCAGTACTTGAGCAGGTAGACAAGCAGGCAAACAGCGAAATCGAAAATGCAATGTAAGTAATATAAACAGAGAATAATTTCATAAAAGAAAAAAGGAAGGGCGGTCGGATTTGACTGCCCCTTTCTTTCGAAAACTGTTTATGGAAAAGGAGAGAAAGATTATGGAGCATGCGAAAAAACAAAAAAAGCGCTATACCGCCTATGAACGGCAGGAACATAAACAGGGATATCTTTTTCTTACACCTGCAGTCATAGTTTTGTCTATTTTTATCGGACTGGCTGTCTTATTTGTGGTTTATCTGTCCTTTCATAAGGTGAATCTTTTTACAGGCAAGTATGAGTTTGTTGGCTTAAAGAATTATATTCGCGTATTTAACGACGATATAGCTAAAATAGGTTTAAAGAATACATTGATGTTTTCCGCAGTGGTTGTGCCGTTGCAGACGGTTCTGGCGTTGATCGTGGCGTCTGTTCTGAACAGTAAAATAAGGGGAACATATTTTTTCCGTACAGTATTTTTCCTTCCGACCCTTACTTCCAGTTCAGCTCTGACTATGATCTTTATGTTTATGTTCAGTGTAACCGGACCTATCAATAATATTCTGATCAAAATGAATATCCTGGATCAGGGAATCAATTTCCTGCAGGATCCGTCTTTTGCATTAAAAGTTATTATGGTCATGAATATCTGGTCTACGATCCCTATGTATACGACCATGTATCTGGCAAGTCTTCAGGATCTGCCAAATTCCATGTATGAGGCAGCGGATATTGACGGAGCCGGTCCTATTAAAAGATTCTGGTATATTACAATTCCGTATTTGAAACCAATTACAACCTATGTGCTTCTGACAAGTATTATCGGAACTTTACAGATGTTTGACCAGGCGTATATTTTCTCCGGCGGTTCCGGCGGTCCTTCCAACTCTACGTTGACGGTTTCCCTGATGGTGTATAAATATGCGTTTGGTACACAGAACGCAATGGGTTATGCGGCTACTCTGGCATTGATCCTTGCAGTGATTATCATGGTGATCTCGCTTCTGGCAGAAAAAGCCAACGGCGAAGAGCGTGTATATTAAGGAGGTGCGGCCATGAACAAAAAGAAATTCAGTATTGGAAAAATTATGCTGTACGTGGTTCTGATCATAGCGGCTGTTTGTACAGTTTACCCGTTTTTGTGGATGGTTTCCGCATCTTTTAAACCGCTGAAAGAAATCGTAAGCGGAGGAATGAAGCTGATTTCAGACACTATGTCCTTTGATAATTATAAGTATATTTTTGGTCGTTCCTCCCTGTTTCCCAAGTGGTTTTTGAACTCCTTTATTATTGCGGCTGTGGGAACAACCATCAATGTATTTATTAACACTATGGCAGGCTATTCTCTGTCACGTCTGTCTTTTCCGGGAAGAGACAAGATCTATCATTTCCTTCTTGCAATGCTGATGGTACCGAATCAGGTTCTTTTGATTCCAAACTACCTGATCCTTCAGAAGTTTGGAATGCTGGACAGTTATTCAGCCCTGATCCTTCCAGCGGCGGCAAATATTGGAAATATCTTCCTTATGAGACAGTTTTTCATGAATTTCCCCAAAGAGGTGGAGGAAGCGGCCAGCATTGACGGCCTGGGAAGATATGCCAGATTTTTCAGGATCTGTATGCCCCTGGCCCGTCCCACCATTGCAACACAGGCAATCTTTGTGTTTATGGGATTTTGGAATGAATTTACAAAACCAATGCTTTATATTAAGACTGCCAGCAAATACACACTGACTCTTGGTCTTCAGAGCTTTCAGTCTCAGAACGCCGGAACCATGTGGAACCAGGTTATGGCAGCAGCATGTATTTCAGTATTACCCATTATTATTATTTATCTGATCTTTAACAAATATTTCTTAGTAGGAGTACGAATGGATGGCGAAAAATAAATTAAAAGCAGTTATTTTTGACTTGGACGGAGTGATTACAGACTCCGCGCATTATCATTATCTTGCATGGAAGGAACTGGCGGACGAGCTGGAAATTCCATTTGACCAGGAGTATAATGAAAAATTAAAGGGAGTCTCCAGAATGGAAAGTCTGGAACTGATCCTGATGAATGGAAATGCCTGCGACAAATATACAAAAGAAGAAAAAGAAGCAATGGCAGAAAAGAAAAATGACAACTATAAGGAGCTGATCAAACAGATCACTCCAGAGGATATTCTGCCGGGAATCCTTCCTTTCCTGAAAGAGTTGAAGGCAGAAGGAATCCGTATCGCGCTTGCGTCAGTGAGTAAGAAC
>URWL01000370.1 GCA_900551465.1 uncultured Blautia sp.
CTCATATACCATATCAGCGGTGGGGTGATCTGTGCGTGTCATCAGAAATTCCTTGATGGATTCGCGCTGTCTGCTGTACTTTAATGCAGCCATAAGCACCCTCCTTTCTCTTTGATAACAATAATGGTTACTGATATTATATTAAACTGTAGTGATTTTGTCAAGTAAAATATGATGAAAAGAATAGTATCAGTATTCCCCATAAAAGAGAGTTCATACACAGGATACTTTGCTTCTGGAATTCCTTATGATATACTGTAAAAATAAGAATTTCTTAAGAAATTACCCCATTTATCTTAAAGCTGACCTGATATTCTTTAGATAACGGAACACAGAAAAGATTTTGTGATCCGATGCAGCATTTATTTTTTTAGGAGGTACAAGGACGTGGCAGAAATACTGGTTTGTGATGATGACAGAGCAATTGTGGATGCAATAGAGATCTATCTTTCACAGGAGGGGCATCATATTCTGAAAGCTTATGACGGAGAGGAGGCTCTTCAGAAGTTGCGGGACAATCCGGTGGATCTGCTGGTGATCGATGTGATGATGCCGAAGCTGGACGGGATACGGGCAACTCTCAGGATTCGGGAGGAAAATCCCCTTCCTATTATTATTCTTTCGGCAAAATCTGAAGATGCAGATAAGATTCTGGGACTGAACGTTGGAGCGGATGATTATGTGACAAAGCCTTTTAATCCGCTGGAACTGGTAGCCAGAGTCAGATCTCAGCTTCGCAGATATACTCAGCTTGGCGCGGTCTCTCAGAAAAAAGCCAATATTTATGAGACAGGAGGGCTGACAATTGACGACGATCGCAAGGAGGTACAGGTAGACGGAGAGCCTGTGAAGCTGACTCCTATTGAGTACAGGATTCTTCTGTTCCTTGTAAAAAATAAAGGAAGAGTTTTTTCAATTAATCAGATTTATGAAAACATCTGGAATGAAGAAGCTATTGCGGCAGATAATACGGTAGCAGTGCATATCCGGCATATCCGGGAAAAAATCGAGATCAATCCAAAGGAACCCAGATATCTGAAGGTAGTATGGGGTCTGGGCTATAAGGTGGAAAAGCTTTAAGAAAACAATGAAAAGCAGAAGAAGTATATATCAGGTGTCTGGAAAGGGGTAATTCTTATGAAGAAAAAATGGTATAGAAACGGCATGGTGAAAACTGTGGCCGCAGTAGTGGGAGTCGCGTCCCTTACGGTTGCAGCAGCAGGTGGAGCGTCTGCGGCAGGGATCATGAGCATGGGTGTAAACCCTCTGGATAAAGGAAGCTATCTGAAATCCCGAAGTTTTGAACGAAGTATGTATGATTATACTTATGAAGTGCTTCATGCTTTGTCATATACACAGCTTCTGCATCCGGAACAGGGTGAGGAAGCTGTCGATCTGGGAGAATTTCTACAGAATAGGAATCCAACTGAGGAGAAGCTTACTGGATTGAGTTATAAGCTCAGTGATCTGAAAAAATGGGCAGAGATCGATGACTGGAATACTATGACAGATGACATTCTGATCTGTGTAAAGCCGGACGGAAGTCCGGAATACATGTATTATGATGATTTTGAAAAAAAGATTCTGGACGGGGAACTGGAATTTCTGGGGCCTTCCCATACGGCTGCTTCCTATGATGAAAAAATGGAATATGCAGAAAATGCAGAGTATGCAGAGGACTATATGCCATTGGAACCGGAAGCTTCCGGTACAGAAGGTGTAGATGAACTTGCAAAGCAGGGGATTCTGGCATGCCTGAAAAATCATGATTATGTAGATTATGAGTATTATGGAGAAGAGCAGTATTATCTTGACAGTAATGTGGGGATTTTAAACTCCGGTGCACTGGGAGTTGGAGACAAAGACGGCGAGATGGTTTACAGAAATGTGATCAATGAGGAATCTGATTACCAGATCGCGGAAGCATTTGCCCCGGCAGGCGCAGACAGTATCCTGGATATTCTCAATGAGGAGCCTCAGTGGGAAGGGAAACTGGATCAGGCGTTTATGGCACTGACAGATGCCCTGGATCAAATAAGGATTGCCAAAGCATCTGAAAAAATGCTGGAACAGCACTATACGAAAGGAAATACCAATCTCAGTTATCTTCTTGTTACGGATCCGGGAAAGTCAGGCGAAAAAATAATGTCCAATGCAGAAGCCGGAGATTACGAAAAAACAATCAAGGAAGTGGAGGACGGGAAAGATCCTTATGTAATCCTTGGAACAGCTCCGGAAGACGGAAGATCCAATCTGGCTTTTGCAGGAGACAAAACTGCTTCTGGTCTCCAGCAGCTTGCAGAAGATCTTACCGGCTCCATGGGACTGTCTCTCTGGCAGCATATGGTGGAAAATGTAGGACTTAATGATCAGAATAAAGAATTTGTTTTTGCTGTCTGGGTGGATAAAGATTTTCCGGTACAGGATCTTATGGCTGAAGACGCGGAAAATTATGAAAAATATTCCAAATGGCTGATGCCGTCCATGATGTTTTTTGCAGTAGGAGCCGTTCTTTTCCTGATCTGCCTGATTATTCTTACAGCAGGAGCAGGACGGAATAATGAGGAAGAAACCGTACAGCTGAACTTCTTTGACCGTTGGTATACAGAAATCGGAGCATGTACAGCGGCATTACTGTGGGG
>URWL01000371.1 GCA_900551465.1 uncultured Blautia sp.
GATCAATATGCTTTATAATATTGTAGACCGTATTTACATAGGGCATATTCCCGGAGATGGAGCGCTGGCATTGACCGGTGTGGGTGTCTGTATGCCAATTATCATGATCGTGTCTGCTTTTGCAGCGCTGGTAGGCAACGGAGGTGCCCCCAGAGCAACTATTTATATGGGAAAAAAGGATCATGATACTGCTGAAAAAATATTAGGGAACTGCTTTACTGCACAGATCATAATTTCAGCTTTTCTTACGATGATCCTTCTGATCTGGAACAGGGATCTCCTTCTTGCCTTTGGTGCAAGTGAAAATACCATTGATTATGCAGTGGCATATATGAACATCTATGCTTTGGGAACTGTTTTTGTACAGCTTACATTGGGAATGAATCTGTTTATCACAGCTCAGGGATTTGCAAAAACAGGAATGCTTTCTGTACTTCTTGGAGCAGTGACAAATATTATCCTGGATCCGGTTTTTATTTTTGGATTCCATATGGGTGTAAGAGGCGCTGCACTTGCAACAATCCTTTCCCAGGCTCTTTCCTGTATCTGGGTGCTTTGCTTCCTGTTTGGAAAAAAGACAGTTCTGAGGTTGAAAAAAAGATATATGACAGTCAAAAAAGAAATTCTTTTTCCCTGCCTGGCGCTTGGTTCTTCTGTGTTTATCATGCAGTCCAGTGAAAGCGTGATCTCTGTATGCTTCAATTCTTCCCTTTTGAAGTATGGAGGAGACCTGGCTGTAGGAGCTATGACCATTCTTACCAGTGTTATGCAGTTTGCCATGCTTCCTCTCCAGGGACTTGGACAGGGGGCACAGCCTATCATCAGCTACAATTACGGAGCCGGAAATAAAGAGCGTGTGAAAGGGGCCTTCTGGCTGCTTTTAAAGTGCAGCATGTTTTATTCCGTATTATTCTGGGCAGTTGTCATGCTGTTTCCGCAAATGTTCGTAGGAATGTTTACCTCTGATACAGCGCTTGCAGCGTTCACCCGGGATGCTCTTAAAATTTATATGGCAGTGGTGGGCCTGTTTGGTATCCAGATGGCATGCCAGATCACATTTGGCGCTCTGGGAAATGCAAAAGCATCTATTCTTGTGGCCGTTATGAGAAAATTTGTACTGCTGATCCCTCTGATTTATATTATGCCTGCGGTTCTTACAGCAGACAAGGCAAGGGCAGTTTATATGGCAGAGCCGGTTGCAGATACACTGGCAATTACATTTACCGGATTTTTGTTCTTTTTCCAGTTCCGTAAAGTCCTGAGACAGATGAACAAAAGTACAGACAAATAAAAGGTAAACTGGACAGAAATATATAAAACTCTCAGATTTTGGAAAATGTCTTCCGGACTCTGAGAGTTTTTTTTAGTCAGTTGTTTCGCGACGGATCAGGACAGGAGTGATTTGCTTATGAACAGGGGACTTTAAAGGAGAAGGTTTCCTTTTTTTCATTTCATCCATTTGAGAGACCAGCAGTTCCAGAGCAGTTTCAGCGATTTTGTCAATCTGTTGACCAATGGTGGTAATGGGCACGATGGCTTCATTTGCGATAGGAGAGTTATCAAAACCTACAAGACGGTACTGCTCTGGCAGATGTCCATATTTCTGGATGATAAGATTCAGAAATATATTTGCATAAGTATCGTTGGCGAAAAAAATGCCTTTTTTTCTGTCAGGATATTTTTCTTCGATAGTTTCAAAAGTTTCTTTTATCCTGTCAAAGGTTGTTTCGTAAGTGGAGCCGAGATCGCCCAGCATGAGTTCATATGGTACATGATACTTTTTGCAGGTATCTTCAAAAGCAGCGATACGATTATGAGCAGGAACATTTTCGGGCACGGGAACATTGATGTGAATCAGGATATCGCAGCGGTTTCGTATCAGAAGGCTGGTTGCCTGTAGGCCACCCATATAGTTGTCAGTATCCACACTGCAGATATGTTCGGCTTCCCGTTCAATAGCCACAATGGGGATGTTGCATTTTGCCAGTTCTGCCGAGGAAAAAGTGTGGCTCAAAATGATCAGTCCCTCAATTTTATAAGCCAGAAGCTCATTGATGTACTGCTGTTCCCGTTCTCTTCCATCATTGCTGACAAAAACAAGAAATTTGTAGCCGAATTTTGAGTAACTGGATAAAAGCTGATTTAAGATTTCTGAATAATAATGAAGATAGAGATTAGGGATGATGATCCCGACAAATTCGCTTTTTCCGTTGGCAAGGACTTTTGCCAGTTTGTTTTCCTGATATCCCAGATCTTCTAGAGCTGCGGCTATTTTTTCCTGATTTTCAAGGGTTAGTGAATCAGGGTTATTAAAATATCTGGAGATCGTTGTTTTTGAAAAATTTGTGTAAGCTGCAATATCAGCGAATGTCACTTTCTTTTTCACCATAATTATGTACTCCCTGTAATTATATGGCCATGATGTTATGTCGGACATGTTTTTATAGATATTTACAAGTATAACAAGGAAGATATAAAAAATCAACCGAAAAATAACTGGTTAAGTAACCGGTTACTTAACCGGTTATAAGATCAAAAAAGAAAACGGAGGGAAATGGAGTGAATATTTTAGCGAAAAAGAAAACATTACCTGTTAAGCGTACGGCAAGAGATAAGCTGATATA
>URWL01000372.1 GCA_900551465.1 uncultured Blautia sp.
GTATATGCAGATCCTGAGGTGTATGACAGAGAGCTGCAGCAGGAAAGAGAGGCAGAACTGATGAGATCCCGGTATCCGCAGACAGCCCGTGAGCTTCAGGATTATATTCATGAGGAAGCGGATCTTATGGATTACCAGGGCAGCAGGATTTATGATGAATATCCGGATCCGTGGATGATGAGAAAAGAGTATGAGCGGGTAAAAAATTTACTGCGGGAAAAAAACAAAATGAAAGAAATGTCCGACGAACTGCTTCAGGTGCTTTTCTGGCAGGATATTTCCGAAAGGCGCTGCAGAAAAAAACGATGCCGGGGTTACTGAAACCTAAAAACAGGTTTTTTAGGAATTGTATGAGACAGCAGCTGAATAGTTAGAGGTAAAAGTATGAAAACAATACAGGAATTTTTGGAAGAGCAGATCAGAGAAGACCTGATCCTTGCAGTACTTAGCGGAAGCAGAAAAAAAGATATTCCTACAAGAGTGCGGATCCGCCCTGTGGAACTGAAGGGACGGATCCTTTACCAGGCATCTTCCACTGTGGGGCAGAAAGTTCTGCACAGGAACTACACCAGAGAAGAACTCCTTTCTTATATGGAGCAATGCCTTTCAGGAGATTATTCTCAGCTTCAGACCCAGGGACGATGTTCAGATGGAAGCGTTCTGGTCAGCAAAAAAGGAAAGCAGACGATTAAAGTAAAACCTCATGAAGTGAAGGAAAACGTAAAGATCCTTTCGCATAACCGGGTAAAACAGTATATTCTTCCAGAAGGTGTTCCAGTGCCGTTTCTGGTAGATTTAGGAGTTATGAGCCCGGAAGGTAAAGTACATGTATCGTCTTATGACAAATATAAACAGATTAATCGTTTTCTGGAATTTATCGAAGATGTTCTTCCAAAGCTTTCCAGAGACAGAGAGATTACCATTGTGGATTTTGGCTGCGGAAAATCCTATCTGACCTTTGCCATGTATTACTTCCTCAGAGAACTGCGGGGATATGATGTAAATATCATTGGTCTTGACCTGAAGGCGGATGTGATCGAGAACTGCAGCCGTCTGGCAGAAAGCTATGGCTATGATAAACTGCATTTCCTTCAGGGAGACATTGCAGGCTATCAGGGTCTTCAGAAAGTGGACATGGTGGTGACTCTTCATGCCTGCGACAAGGCAACCGACTATGCTCTTGCAAAAGCTGTGGAATGGGATGCAGAGGTTATTTTTTCAGTTCCCTGCTGTCAGCATGAACTGAATGCAAAAATCAGCAGTGATCTTTTAGCTCCTGTTTTGAAATATGGAATATTGAAGGAACGTCTGTCTGCTCTTATAACAGATGGCATACGGGCGAATCTTCTGGAATCCAAAGGATATACTACGCAGATCCTTGAATTTATCGACATGGAGCATACACCTAAGAATCTTCTGATCCGTGCGGTAAAAGGAGGAAAAAAACAGGGAATGGAGAATCTCCGGAATATGACAGAAGCCATTCATGGAGATCTGACTCTGGAGAAGCTTTTGTATCCTGAGAAGGGAGATGTATAATATAAAATGAAAAGATTTTTGCGCAGGTTCGGAGTGCTGTTCCTGGTATTTATTCTTGGAGTAGCCGGGACTGCGATATTGATGAACAGCCGGTCAACAGACGACCGTTCAGATATGAATAATCCGGTTCTTCCGGAGGTTATGGTGGACTTTAGCGGAACTTTATCCAATCTTATGCATGGATATCGGGAACCTATGCAGGCAGATTTTGTCAGGGAGTGTGTGACTCCTCTTGATACTACCAGACAGCTTCAGCTGGTGATCGATCCTCATGAGTCAGAAGTAAAAAGTCTTTCATATGAAGTACGAAGCTCAGATGGAAGAAAGGTGATCGAGAACAGAAAGATCAACGCTCTGGAAGAAGCAGAAGGCTACTTAAGAACATCTATAGAGATCAGCTCCGGTCTTCTGATGAATCAGGAATATTCCATGCAGATTACACTGGATACAGACACCGGAGAAGCCTACTACTATACAAGAGTGGTTTCCCGTTCAGTTACAAAAGTTTCAGAGTATGTGGCTTTTGCAAAAGAGTTTGCGCGGAAATGTATGGACAAGACTCTGGCTGACGAACTGTCCGTTTATCTGGAAGTTACTGAGAGCGGAGTAAGAAATTTTAATGATGTCAGTATTTCCTCTTCTTTATCAGATATAAGCTGGGGAAATCTTCTTCCTCAGATATCCCGGGAGGGAATTCCGGTTATAAAGGATATTAATGAAACTACAGCAAGTATTCAGTTGGAATATGAGATTACAGCCAATAATGATGAGGGAAAAGCTGAGTATTATAATGTGACAGATTTTTTCCGAATGAGGTATACAGATTCCAGAATCATGCTTCTTGATTTTCAGCGTTCGGCATCACAGATCTTTGATCCTCAGCTTTCTGTGATCAGTGACAGAGGCCTTCTTCTGGGAGTAGGTGATAAAGCTGTTTCTTATATGACCAACGAAGAGGCTGAAGTAGTGGCCTTTGTCCGTGAGGGAGAGCTGTGGACGTATGTACCGGAAAACGGTAAATTTGTAGATGTATTTAGCTTTCGGAAGCAGGAAAACAGCGATTTCCGGGATGCTTCCAC
>URWL01000373.1 GCA_900551465.1 uncultured Blautia sp.
CAGACTGCAGCAGACATGACGGCATCTGTCCTGAAAGAAATGGAACATCGGGGACAGGTCATCGATGAAAAAACGGCGGCATCTGTTCTTCAGACGATCCTGAATATGAAACCTACAGAGCAGCAGAAGGTAAGATATGAAGAAATCCATCATCTGATCGACCAGGTTCCAAAGTTCGGAAATGATATTCCGGAGGTGGACTATTTTGCCAGAGATGTGGCTTATACATATACCAGACCTCTTCAGAACTACAGAAATCCGCGAGGAGGCCAGTACCAGGCCGGTCTGTATCCTGTTTCTGCCAATGTTCCTCTGGGAGGACAGACGGGAGCAACACCGGACGGACGTTATGCCCATACACCTGTGGCAGACGGTGTGTCACCATCGGCAGGCAAGGATGTAAATGGCCCGACTGCTGCGGCAACTTCAGTTTCCAGACTGGATCATTTTATTGTGTCAAACGGAACACTGTTTAATCAGAAATTTCATCCTTCCGCGCTTGCCGGAAGAGAGGGGCTGGAAAAATTTGTAGCGCTGATCCGTTCCTATTTTGATCAGAAAGGAATGCATGTACAGTTTAATGTAGTTGACAGAGATACGCTTCTGGATGCTCAGAAGAATCCGGAGAAGTATAAACATCTGGTTGTTCGTGTGGCCGGCTACAGTGCTCTGTTTACCACCCTTTCCAGATCACTTCAGGATGATATCATCAGAAGAACAGAGCAGGGCTTCTGACAGGTCCGGCGGAAGAAAAGGACCGGGTATTGATACAGGAAAGGCATAATATGGATTATTTAAATACTAAGGGGAGGATTTTTGACATCCAGAGATATTCCGTTCATGACGGGCCGGGGATCCGTACCATTGTTTTTTTGAAAGGGTGTGTACTGCGATGCCGCTGGTGCTGTAATCCGGAATCCCAGGAATACCGTATTCAGACTATGAAGGTTATGGGTGAGGAGAAAGTGATCGGAAGAGATACCACAGTGGCAGAGATGATTGCAGAAGTGGAAAAGGACAGACCTTATTACTACCGCTCGGGAGGGGGAATGACCCTTTCCGGAGGAGAATGTCTCTGCCAGCCGGAATTTTCGCGGGATCTTCTCCGGGCGGCAAAGGAGAGAGGAATCAATACTGCCATAGAAAGTATGGCCTGCGCGGATTTTGAAAAAATCCGCCAGCTGCTTCCGTATCTGGATCTTTATCTAATGGATATTAAGCATACCAACCCAGAGAAACATAAAGAATTTACCGGACGTTCTAATGAACTTATGATGGAAAATGCCCGCAGGGTTGCTTTGTCGGGGCAGACCAGGCTGATTATTCGTGTGCCGGTAATCCCGTCCTTTAATGACACTGTGGAGGAAATCCGGGGTATTGCAGAGTTTGCAGACACTCTTCCGGGGGTGGAGGAACTCCATCTTCTTCCGTATCATAGACTGGGGCAGGACAAATATGAGGGGCTGGGAAGAAAATATCTTATGGATGGAATACTTCCTCCGGAACCGGAAAAGATGAAAACCCTGAAAATGGCAGCGGAGAGTGTTTCTTCGCTCCGGGTACAGATTGGCGGATAAAAGATTCTTACAATAGAAATGTGGTTTTTAGAAAAAATAGAAAACAGAGAAAAAACTGTAATTATAAGGGGTTACACAATTGTATGTTTTTTCAGAAAATGACAAAAAATAGAAACACAACAAAAACAACAACATAAAACCGATAGAAACAACATGAATCAACAAGATTCCCTTGACAATCCTGTGAATAAGGAGTAGAATCTCCTTATAAATAAAAATGAAACCAAATTGCTTAAGGAGGAAAAAAGCATGGTAAACGAGTTTGAAATCAAAAAACAGATTTGTGACATCGGAAGACGTATCTACAACCGCAACATGGTAGCTGCAAATGACGGAAATATTTCCGTAAAACTGAATGACAATGAGTTCCTTTGCACCCCGACAGGTGTATCTAAAGGATTCATGACACCAGAGTATATCTGTAAAGTAGACGCAGAAGGTAATGTGATCCAGGCTAACCCGGGATTCAAACCATCTTCTGAGATCAAAATGCATATGAGAGTATATCAGAAGAGACCGGATGTAGGATCTGTTGTACATGCTCATCCTGTATATGCTACTTCTTTTGCAATTGCAGGTATTCCGCTTACACAGCCGATTATGCCTGAGGCAGTTATTGCACTTGGATGCGTTCCGATCGCTGAGTATGGTACACCTTCTACAATGGAAATTCCGGACAGACTTGAGAAATATCTTCCATATTTCGATGCAGTACTTCTTGAGAGCCATGGTGCACTGACATGGTCTACAGACCTGAACGCTGCTTACATGAAGATGGAATCTGTTGAGTTCTACGCACAGCTTCTGTATCAGAGCAAGCTCCTTGGCGGACCGAAGGAATTCGACAAAGAGACTATCGAAAAACTGTACGAGATCAGAAGAAAAATGGGTCTCCCGGGCAAACATCCGGCAGATCTCTGTCTGAACAAAGATGGTATGAACTGCCACAACTGCGGCGGATGTATGGTAGCACATGCTCCGGAAGCACAGGAAGCAGATGCTGAGCTTATCGCAAACATCACAAAGCAGGTAATGGCA
>URWL01000374.1 GCA_900551465.1 uncultured Blautia sp.
TCCTTGATAAACAGTTTTATTATTTTAACTGTCTACCTAGAAGGGAGCATATCATGGCTGACGGTCCGGGGATATTTGTACTGGTGAACAGATTGAAATAAGAAAAACTGTCTGGTATAGTAGTATAAAACCATCAGAAATAAAACAGAAAATTCTTTATAAGAAACGGATGCTGTTTTATGTGATTACATGTTTTACCAAGGAGGAAATGACTATGCCATGCACAACAATTTTAATCGGAAAAAAAGCCACTTATGACGGCTCAACTATTGTTGCAAGAAATGAAGATTCTCCTTCCGGAGAATTCTGTGCCAAGAGACTGGAGGTTATGAAGCCGGAAGATCAGCCGAGACTTTATAAATCTGTACTTTCTCATGTAGAGATTCCTCTTCCGGAGGATCCTATGCAGTATACATACCTTCCAAACAGCGATACTGTGGAGGGAATCTGGGGCGCTTATGGAGTCAATGAAAAAAATGTATCCATGACAGCAACAGAGACTTTGACGACCAATGCAAGAGTAGCAGGAGCAGATCCCCTTGTGGTTTATAAAAAAGCCCAGGATGATCAGCCGGAGGTAAAAGGCGGAATTGGAGAAGAAGATTTGGTAACACTTGTTCTTCCGTACATTACTTCCGCAAGAGAGGGAGTAAGGAGACTGGGAAGTCTTCTGGAAACCTATGGAACATATGAAATGAATGGAATTGCTTTTCAGGATGAGCAGGAAATCTGGTGGCTGGAAACAATCGGAGGACATAACTGGATCGCAAAAAGAGTACCGGATAATGAATATGTGGTGATGCCTAATCAGTTGGGAATTGACTGTTTTGATCTGGAAGACGCTTATGGAGAAGAAAAAAATCATATGTGTTCCAGAACTTTGAGAACCCTGATTGAAGAATATCACCTGGATCTGCGTATGGATCCGGAGGAGGAGTTCAATCCCAGGGATGCTTTTGGATCCCATGACGACTCTGATCATGTATATAATACTCCCCGTGCCTGGGCAATGCTCCGTTACTTCAATCCCCGTACGTTTTCCTGGGATGGACCGGATGCAGAATACAGACCAGAGGACGATGATCTGCCATGGTCTCTTGTGCCGGAAAAAAAGATTACTGTAGAAGAGGTGAAGTGGGTTCTTTCCAATCACTATCAGGGAACACCTTATGATGTATACGGAAAAAGAAATAAAGAGGCCGGCATGTACCGGGCAATTGGAGTAAACCGAAATAATGCTCTGGGACTGGTGCAGATCAGACCTTATATGCCGGAGTCCTTAAAAGCAATCCAGTGGCTTGCAGTAGGTTCCAATGTGTTTAATGCGATGATCCCTGTATATCCTCATGTGGATAAAATGCCGGAATATCTGTCAAAAGCATATGTAAAGCCTACAACAGAGAGTTTTTACTGGGCAAACAGAATTATTGGAGCTCTGGCAGATGCCCACTATCATGAGAATCAGTCCAATATCGAAAGATATCAGGCGGCAGTAGACCGGAAAGTTTATGCACTGGTCAATAAATTTGACCGGGAATTTCTGGACAAAAAGCCAGAAGATGAAAAAGCGTTTTTTGAGGCTGCAAATCAGGAAATCTCTGATTTTACAGAGGAAAAAACAACAGAGGTTCTGGATAAGGTGCTGTTTACCTCAAGCAGCCTGATGAAAAACGGCTTTTCAAGAAGTGATTCATAAGCAGAAATGATATTTATCCTTCCCGGCTGTCCAGGATCAGTTCACAGGAAATATCCGTGAATTCTCCGGAGAGAATCTGGTTCAGCCGGCTGGTTGCTTCATGAAGCTGGTGTACATTCAGGCTGTCAGAATTTATCTGAAAATAAATAGCAACCCATAGCTGTCTTCCTGTACGGGCAATATCGTAAAAAACAGGATGAAAGGAAAAATCCTTCAGGATACCGGAAGAAAGCTCCTTAATTCTGCCAACTGTTTTTTTGTCAGGCGAAAAAAGGAAAAGTTCTCGAAAAGTTTCCATAAGCATTTTGATGCTTTCCGGAATCATAAGTATCATAATAAAAATAGCGACTAACTGGTCAAAATACGGAGCCAGAAAATCAAAAGGAGTATTTTTCAGCTGGGTTGCAATAAAAAAAGCACCCGACATACCAATACTGTATGCCACATCAATTTTCCAGCCCAGGATTTCTGCTTTTACGGTAGGAGAGGAAACATTGCGGCTCATGAATTTCATAATCAGAAAAATACCCAGACTCACAAGTCCGACGATGAACTGAAACAGGGAAACCTGTCCTTTGTTAATATTATTTCCGCCGGAAAGAAGACTTTCAATAACATCAGCAAGAACACTGACCGTTACAGAAGTCAGCATAATATTTTTGACAAGGATAAAAAAGGATTCTACCTGAAAGAAACCATAGGGTCTTTTTTCAGAAACCGGTTTATGGAATAATGGTGTCAAAAACAGAATCAGTACAATAAAGATCAGTTCAGATGCATCATAAAGTGCATCCATAAGAGTAGACTGGGAATGACTGTATACAGCATAGATCAGTTCGGCGGCTACGAAGAACAGTCCACTGATAAATGACAGAAGCAGGATTCTTTTTTCCAGAATTTCTTTTGAGTT
>URWL01000375.1 GCA_900551465.1 uncultured Blautia sp.
TAAAAGGTCAGGTATTCCTCTGGGAAGGCGCCAATGACTGGCATGATCTCTGGGATGAGGATGGAGTGATTGTAAAATAATACATATATAATAGAAAGAATCCGTCAGAAACTGTAAGGAATACAGCTGCTGGCGGATTTTTATTTTTGCAGAAGAAGACATATTCCATATTTTCATAGTTTATGGTAAGATACATTTTAGGAAAATTTAAGAAAGATCTAAGACGGGGGATTTTTATATTTATGTATCGTGTGCTTCTTGTAGATGATGAAATTCTTGTGAGAGATGCCATTAAAGAAAATATTGACTGGAAAGGACTGGACTGTGAACTGACAGGAATCTGCGAAAACGGACAGCAGGCTGCAGAATTTGTAAAAACACATCCGGTGGATATTGTCCTTACAGACATTTTAATGCCTTATATGGATGGTATGGAACTGAGCCATTTTCTTCATGACAATTATCCGGATGTGGTGATCGTGATCTTCAGTGGATTTGGAGAATTTGAATATGCAAAAAAAGCGATCCAGTATAATGTCAGTGAATATCTTTTAAAACCGGTGACGGCAGTAGAACTGACGGCAGTAATCAATAAAATGAAAGAAAAAGTAGACCAGACCCGCAAAGAAAAAGTAAAGATGGAAAAGCTTACCAAAGCTTCTGAAAATTATCGCAAAAATGCTCAGGTGATCCGTTCAAAGGCCATTGAAGCCCTTGTAAACTGTACTACCAATGTGGAGGAGAGCATTGAGAGACTTCAGAATATGGGAATCGAGCTTTCGGCTGTTCGATATAGAGTTGCCATGTTTGATATAGACCTTTATTCGGATATGTATCAGGTAGATGTGGAAAAAAGACAGGAAAGCGCTTTGATGGCGTTTGTTCTTTATAATATCAGTAATGAGATCGTGACAAGAGAACAGGCAGGCATTGCATATCAGGAAGGCGGAAACAGAGTCTGTATTCTGTTTCAGGAAAAATGGAGCCGTGATTTTACCACGAAAACCAAGATGATCTGTAAAGAGATTCAGGATAAGATGAAAGAAGTTATGGGAATAGAGGTATCCATGGGAATTGGCGCATGGGTAAAAACACCAGGAGAACTTCTGATCTCTCATGACATGGCTTCCCAGGTTATGCAGTATCGATATCTTCTGGGCGGGAATCTTTTGATCGATATGGCAGAAATAAAGCCGGGGCATAATGTTCCTATAGATCGTCTTCTGGATGATCTTATGGCGGCTTTGAAATCCGGAAACCGGGAACTTGTAGAAAAGATTTTTTGTGAAATGCAAAGTTGTATAAAAAAAGGGCTGGTGGAAAAAAGCCGTGCCTGTATGTATCTTCAGCAGATCGTCAGGACGCTGGATCGCGTCTGTGAGGATGTTTCTGCAGATATGAAGTGTGTGCTGAAAGGAAGAGATGAACTTCTTCATCAGATCACGGAACAAAAGTCTTTTGACAGTGCCTGCAGAGTAGTGGAAAATTATATTTTGAAGATTTTTAAACTGCTTTCTGATATGAATAGTTCCAGCGGCCAGAAACAGGCGCGTCTTGCTATGGACTATATCCAGAAAAATTATATGGATCCGGATCTGAGCCTTAATGATATCTGTTCTTATCTGAATATCAGTACCAGCTATTTCAGCACTATTTTTAAAGAGATGACAGGAGAGACTTTTACTGAGGTACTGATCCGTACCAGAATGGAAAAAGCAAAAGAACTTCTGGAAAACACAACTATGAAGAACTATGAGATCGCAGAAAAAGTTGGATTTTCTGATCCGCATTATTTTGGTATCTCCTTTAAGAAGATAACAGGTGTGACACCTACCGAATATGCCAGGGAGAAAAGACGATGAAGAAAAAATTCAATCCGGAAGCTATGTTTTTAGGAAAATTCAACAGCATCCAAAGTGTGATCTTTGCTATGGTATCCATGCTGCTTTTGGGCGCGGTAGCAATTGTTACAGTGATTTCTATGAACTATACAAGAACTTCTGTATTTGATAATTCGTCGCTGTATACACAGACCATCATACAACAGATGAATCAGAACATTGACTCTTATATTGACTACATGGAGAACATTTCCTACCTGGTATCCAGCAACGAGGATGTTCAGGCATATCTTTTTGGAGATGAACCGGATCCAGAGTCAAGAGTCCGTATTCTGAACCAGTTTAAAACTATTTTGGACAGCCGCAGCGATATTCTGAATCTGGGAATTATTGGTGAAAATGGAAGAATGCTGATCAATGATGCCCTGAGACTTACAAATCCGGATTTGGATATTCATACGCAGGAATGGTATACAAACGCCCTTAATGGTTCTGCAAGCTCTTACCTCAGTTCTTCTCATGTACAGCACATCATCAGCGGAGAACGTCCCTGGGTTATTACACTCAGCAGAGGAATCCGCAATAAATCTTCGGAAGTTGGCAATCAAAAAGAAGGTGTGTTTTTTATTGACCTGAACTACAGTGCTATCAGTGAACTGTGTAATCAGAGTATGGTTGGAAATCAGGGCTATGCGTTTATTCTTGACGCAGAAGGAAATATTGTCTATCATCCGCAGCAGCAGCAGCTTTACAATGAGCTTCAGA
>URWL01000376.1 GCA_900551465.1 uncultured Blautia sp.
AATAGTATAACGTATTATACTATTTAATCAATGCACAAATTGCCGAAAACAGAAGGTTTCATAAAAATTTCATATTTATTTTTCATAGTTTTAATGTATGCGTCTTTCTCTGCAGAAAAATCCGTTCCTTCTATTAAGGTAAACGAACCAGTTTGGGTGAATGCTTCAATTCCGGAATAATTTTTTTCATCATATCCTCTGTACGGATCCTAAGACTGGAAGTATTGATGCAAGGATGACAGCCTATATATTCTTTTTCCAGTACTTCCTCATCGATCAGCAGCTGTACTCTGTTTTCTTTGTCATTCATAAGCCCCAGAACACTTACTGAACCTGGGGTAATATCAAGAAACTGCTCCATGTATTCCGGTTTTCCAAAAGAAAGTCTGGAAGAACCGATCTGCGCAGAAATATCCTTTGTCTTAAATTTCTTATCTCCGGGGATCATAAGCAGGTAAAAATCTGTTTCCTGACGATTGCACAGAAAAAGATTTTTGCAGATTACAGCCTCCAGTACCCGGTCTATTTCTTCACATGCTTCTATGGTCATAGCCGGTTCATGATCGATCCTTTCGTATTCAATCCCCAGAGAATCCAAAAAATCATAAACACGAATTTCCTTATCCAGCCTTCCCTCTATATTCTGCGGTCTTCCCTTTACACGTTCCATAGTTCTGTCCTTTCTGTTCTTCTTCTGTTTTTCTCAAAAATCACTTCTTCATTATACGCACATCTTTTTTTACGGTCAAATAAAAAAGGAAGCGTTTTTCACACTTCCCCTTTTATTCTTCTATCTTTCCCATATAGCAGTAACTGCAATATGTCTGCCGTCTGAGCTGGATGCCTGTATCCTGCCTCTATGCCTCTGTACGATAGCTCTTGCCACGGAGAGTCCTATGCCAGAGCCTCCTGTTTCGGAGTTTCGGGAAGCATCTGTCCGATAAAAACGTTCAAAAAGAATATCCAGATTTCCCTTAGGAACCATATCGGTTTCATTTGATATCATAAGCTCTGCCCGTTTTCCTTTTTTCCGAAAAGTTAAGTTGATACTGCTTTCAGGCAATGAATATTTTAATGCATTGTCCAGAAGAAGCGAAACCAGCTGGTACAGCTGCATTTCATTTCCTTTGCCCTGTATCCGGGGCTCTACAAAAATACTCAGGCTCTTTCCTTCATTCTCAGCCACCTGGCAGAAAGGCTCTGCAGCCTCCTGTATCACCTGGGAAAGACATAAAATACACATTTCTTCTTCCCCGATTCCTTCCTCCATACGGGTAAGCGCTACCATCTGCTGTGTCAGCCTGGTCAGGCGCTTTACCTGCTTACGGATGCTGACTGTCCATTCATTTTCTCCCTCCATCATTTCCAATACCTCTGTATTTGCATCAATGATCGTAAGAGGTGTTTTGAGCTCATGTCCAGCATCTGTAATAAACTGCTTTTGTTTTTCGTAGCTTACTGCTACCGGCCGAAATACCCTTTTAGAAAAAAACAGCACCAGAATCAGTACCATGGATGAACCCAGAAAGGAAAGAAGAAAGCTTGCTTGAAGAAGTACATAAAAGTTGTCCAGTTCCCGGGAACAATCCACAAAAATCCCCATAGGCTCCGTTTCCTTCTGTATCAGATAACGGTAGCTTCCATAAAAGCCTTTGGTTTTTCCCTTCTTCCACACAGCATCCCCATAGTTTTCTGCATCTGCTTCCTGTACTGCTGCAATATTACCAGTCTTTGTCTCCAGCACTGTTCCCTCTTCGTCATAGATTACCGAAAAATACCGGGTTTCATAAGGAAGCTCCGGAGATAAATGAAAATCTTTCTGTGTCCGCTCAGGCTTCTCCGGCGGCTTCCGTTCCATATCCTCAAATGGAAATTCTCCATTATTTTCTGCCAGCATCTGAAGCACATGATCTGCCCGCTCTGCTATCCTCCGATATCCGGCAGCCAAAATTCCGCCTACAATTCCCAAAAGCACTACCAGCATGGAGCACATGGAAACCAGAATGAATTTTTTTCTGAGACTTTTGATCATGACTTTTTCTCCAGTGAATATCCCTGATTTCTGGCCGCCTTAATCTGTACGTCAGCCTTCAGTGAAACAAGTTTCTTTCTCAGGTTGGAAAGGTATACCCAGACTACACTCCTTTCTGCTTCGCTGTCATAGCCCCAGATTCTTTCCATAAAATGCTCAGTGGAAATCACCTGCCCCGGATTTCCCATAAGCATTTCCATCATCTGGTACTCTTTATTTCCAAGACGAACGGTTCCTGCCGAAGAGGACAGCTCATATTTGGATCTGTCCAGAGAAAGATTTCCAAAATTCAGAAGATTTCCCGGAATTTCCATTTGTCTTCTGGTAATCGAACGAAGTCGCGCCAAAAGCTCTTTTGCGGCAAAGGGCTTCGTCAGATAATCATCTGCCCCGCTGTCCAGCCCCAGTACCCTGTCATCAACTTCCGCCTTAGCCGTAAGAATCAGTACAGGAACTGTATTTCCCTGGGCTCTCACCTGGCGAAGTACTGTGATCCCATCCATTTTTGGCATCATCACATCCAGTATAGCTGCATCATAATTTTCTGCATCCAGATAATGCAGCGCAT
>URWL01000377.1 GCA_900551465.1 uncultured Blautia sp.
CGGTTGGCAGTACGTTTGAATTCCCCCTTCTTTTTTCCTACGTACGGTCTTGCAATGACTCTTCCAACCTTCCATTCATCCTTCATGGTCAGCTCTCTGGCAATCTCACAACAGCGATAAAGCTCCTGAAGACCAAAGGTTTCTTCATTTCCACAAATCTGAAGAACAGAATCTGCAGACGTATACACGATCATATGCCCTGTTGCAATTTCTTCTTCTGCCAGTTCATCCAGGATTTCCGTTCCGCTGGCACTTTTGTTTCCAATGATCACACGCCCCGTCCTTGCTGACAGTTCATCCAGGAGCTCTTTGGGAAATCCCGTTTCCGTAAAGGTTTTAAAGGGTGTGGTAATATGAAGTCCCATCATTTCCCAGTGGCCGGTCATAGTATCCTTTCCCACACTGGCTTCTGCCATTTCCATATAATAGCCAAGAGGCTTTTCTGCAGCCGGAACGCCTTTCAGCGGATGAAGATTGGCAATTCCCAGCTTTTGAAAATTAGGAATCTGAAAGTTTTCTGTTCTTTCCGCAATGTGCCCCAGCGTATCCGTTCCTGCATCCCCATACTCTGCAGCATCCGGCAGAGCGCCGATTCCCATAGAGTCTACAACAATGGTAAAAATACGTTTAAATTTACTCAATGAAATGCATTCCTTCCTATTATAATGTGTATAAGAATCGTGATAACTTATTTTTCTCTGTCTGCCCGGATCAGTTTGCGGATAGCTTCTACGGCAACCTTAATTGCAGACTCTGTATCATGAACAATCGGATTGTCCAGTCCTGCTGCATTTCTCTCCTGATTTCCCACTACAAGAAAATCAGATCCGCAGCGTACTCTCAAATGACTTGCTGCTACAAACAATGCAGCGGATTCCATTTCCGATGCTTTGCAGCCCAGACGTTTCCATGCTTCCCACTTGTTCAGAAGTTCATAGCTGACCGGCATTCTTTCCGGCTCATGCTGTCCATAAAAAGCATCCTTACACTGAACAACGCCTGCATGATAGGTATAACCCAGTTCTTTTGCCGCTGATACCAGAGCATTTGTAACATCCAGATCTGCAACTGCCGGAAACTCAATAGGAGCATATTCTCTGCTGGTTCCCTCCATGCGGATCGCACCGGTTGCTACAACAATATCTCCGCCTTTTACATCCATTTCAATACCGCCGCAGGTTCCCACGCGTATAAAAGTATCCGCTCCGCAAAGCACAAGCTCTTCCATAGCGATTGAAGCAGAAGGTCCTCCAATTCCGGTTGAGGTCACACTGACTTTTTCGCCATCCAGATAACCGGTATAAGTCACATACTCTCGGCTGTCTGCCACCAGCTTCGCATCATCAAAAAATCCGGCGATCTTTTCACAGCGTTTCGGATCTCCCGGAAGAATCACATAACGACCTACATCACCTTTTCGAATCTGTAGATGATACTGCAATCCCACTTCACCTGAATAATTCTGCATTTTATCTTCCTCCTTTTAGCGGGCCAGATTTTCCGGTCCGAATCCCAGCGGCAGCAATTCTGCCAGACTGTAGTTCAAAATTCCACCTTTTCCATCCTCCAGAAGAATCCGGAATTCTTCTGGAACACAAAATTCACGCATTACCTGACGGCATACTCCACAGGGAGAACAGGTTTCTTTTCCCTCTGTTCCTTCCGGTCCGCCTACAACTGCTATGGCTGCAAATTCTCTCTCTCCTTCTGATACCGCCTTAAAAAATGCCGTTCTCTCAGCACAGTTGCTGGGAGTATAGGATGCATTTTCTATATTGCATCCCGGATATACTTTTCCCTGCTTTGTAACGAGAGCTGCTCCTACCTGAAAGTGAGAATACGGTGTATAAGCCTGTTTTCTGGCCTTATGTGCCAGTTCAATCAGTTTTTTTTCATTTAATCTTCCACTGTCCAGAACTTTTTCATCCATTCTTTTTTTCTCCGATCAGACGTATGGTCTCTGTCACCAGCTTCTTGAAGTCTGCCGCTGCACGGTCTGCTGTCTCCTGTACCTCTTTATGATCCAGCGGCTGTGCGGACATTCCTGATGCCATATTTGTGATACAGGATATTCCACATACATTCATTCCCATGTGATTGGCAGCCATCGCTTCGCAGGCTGTACTCATTCCCGCTGCATCTCCACCCATAGCTCTGCACATGCGGATTTCTGCCGGCGTCTCATAATTCGGTCCTGTAAACTGCATGTATACTCCCTGCTGGATACTTACCTGCATGTTTCTGGCAGCCTTTTTGATGATTTCTCTCAGTTCTTTTTTATAAACTTCACTCATATCCGGAAATCTCGGTCCCAGCTCCTCCAGATTTGGTCCGATCAAAGGACTTGGAACAGCCGTGGTGATGTGGTCTGTGATCATCATCAGATCTCCCGGGCAGAAATTATAATTAACGCCTCCGGCTGCATTTGTCAGGATAATCGTTTTTGCTCCCAGCAGCCCCATTAATCTGGTTGGCAGTACCACATCTGACATTTCATATCCTTCATAATAATGAACACGTCCCTGCATGGCTACTATCGGAACTCCCTGTACATAGCCAAACAAAAATCTTCCCTGATGCCCTGTTACTGTAGATACT
>URWL01000378.1 GCA_900551465.1 uncultured Blautia sp.
GATGTGTCAGAGAGGTTTTGGACTGGGGGCGGACGGCGTTCTTTATGGTCCGGTGGAGATTAATGGAAAAATTGGTGTGCATATTTTTAATGCCGATGGAAGTGAGGCTGCCATCAGTGGTAATGGTGTACGGATTTTTGCAAAATATCTGATGGATCAGCAGTATGTAAAGGAAAAGAAATTCAGCATAGAGACACTTTCCGGCCCCATTGAGGTGGAATGCCTGAATAACCGTGCCACAGAGTTTCGCGTGAATATGGGAAAAGCTTCTTTTGTATCCAGGGAGATCCCGGTTACAGGAGAAATCCGTGAGGTTATTAATGAGAATTTTACTTTTCATGATAAAGAATATAAAGCTACCTGTCTGACCGTAGGAAATCCTCATTGTATTATTTTTATGGATAAGGTAGACGAAAGGATTGCCAGAGCTCTGGGACCTTATGTGGAAAATGCAGATGAATTTCCTGAGAGAATGAATCTTCAGATCTGCCGGAAGATCGATACAGGAAATCTGGATATTGAAATCTGGGAAAGAGGCTCCGGTTATACTAAGGCATCCGGAACGGGAAGCTGTGCAGCCGCAGCCGCAGCCTATCGTCTGGGTCTGGTAGAGAGCCGTGTGAATGTGAACCAGCCGGGAGGAATGATTCAGATCGATATCAGTGATAACGGGGATATCTATATGACAGGAAGCGTAGGTTATGTGGCGGATATGAGAGTGGCAGAGAGCTTTTTCTCCTGAAGGAAAAATATTTCTGCGGAAATCTCTATGTTTTGGAGGAGTTAAAAAGAATCCTGCTGTAGCCATGAAAGAAAAAGGGAAGTCTGTGCATAGTTTATGCACGGCTTCCCTTGCAGTTTTTTCGTAATTATGGTATTCTAGGAACACTTGAAACATGCAGAAACTGCAGGTTTCAATAATATATAGAAAGAAGGTGAAGCTGTGGTTGAATTAGATCAGTTCAAGAGTATTCTTGCAACATACACAGAACCATTAGTGGAAGTGAGGGATTCACTTTGACCTGGCTAACAAAGAAAAGCGGGTTGAAGAATTAGAGCGCGAAATGGAGGCGCCTGATTTCTGGGATGACGCAGAGGTTTCCCAGAAAAAAATGAAAGAATTAAAGAGCATGAAGGACGATATGGAAACCTATCATAATCTGATCACACAGATGGATGATATGGAAACCATGATCGAGATGGGCTATGAGGAGAACGATCCAGATCTTATTCCTGAGATTCAGGAGATGCTGGATGAATTCCGTACATCATTTGATAATATCCGTGTAAAAACTCTTCTGTCAGGCGAATATGACAGCGAAAACGCCATTATCAAGCTGAATGCCGGAGCCGGCGGAACAGAGGCCTGTGACTGGTGTGGAATGCTGTATCGTATGTACAGCCGCTGGGTAGACCGCAAGGGATTTACGATGGAGGTACTTGATTATCTTGATGGAGATGAAGCCGGAGTAAAATCCGTTACTTTCCAGGTAAACGGAGAGAATGCCTATGGTTATCTGAAGTCAGAGAAAGGAGTCCATCGTCTTGTACGTATTTCACCGTTCAATGCTGCAGGCAAGCGCCAGACATCATTTGTATCCTGCGATGTCATGCCGGATATCAAAAAAGATCTGGATGTAGAGATTAATGATGATGATATCCGTATCGACACTTATCGAAGCAGCGGTGCCGGCGGACAGCACATCAATAAGACCTCTTCTGCAATCCGTATTACGCATTTTCCGACAGGAATCGTGGTGCAATGCCAGAATGAGCGTTCTCAGCATATGAATAAAGATAAGGCTATGCAGATGCTGAAGGCAAAACTCTATCTTTTGAAACAGCAGGAGGCAGAGGAGAAACTTTCAGGTATCCGCGGCGAGGTGACGGACATCGGCTGGGGCAATCAGATCCGTTCTTATGTCATGCAGCCGTATACCATGGTGAAGGATCACCGTACAAATGAAGAAACCGGAAATGTGGATGCAGTGATGGACGGCGGAATTGATCTGTTTATCAATGCATACCTGAAATGGATCGCTCTTTCTAAAAAACCGGAACAGAGCTGATCGGCGGATTCCATTTTCCTGAATCTGCAGGAATAAAAAATACTTGCAGACTATAGTCAGGTGTGATAACATATCCCTCGTAGGAAAACATGTGTCCTTATGAAACGGACACCCCCTGCGAGGGATTTTCTTTTATCATATAGGGGAGAGGAATATGGAAAAAACATCAGAAAAAAACAAATACTTTGTAGTAAAGGAACGGGCAGTTCCGGAAGTACTTTTGAAGGTTGTGGAAGCCAAACGGCTTCTGGATTCCGGAAAGGTACAGACAGTACAGGAGGCTTCAGAGCAGACAGGTATCAGCCGCAGTTCTTTTTATAAATATAAAGATGATATTTTTCCCTTTCATGATCAGGCAAGGGGAAAGACAATTACTTTTATCATACAGATGGATGACGAGCCGGGACTTTTGTCAGCAGTGCTTCATACCATTGCGCGTTTTCACGGAAATATCCTGACGATCCATCAGAGCATTCCTATTAACGGAGTGGCAACTCTGACTCTTAGCGTGGATATTCTTCCCGGAC
>URWL01000379.1 GCA_900551465.1 uncultured Blautia sp.
CAGTCTCCGGTAGAGGTAAGGGAAGCTCAGTCGGTAAACGGGCCTCTTGCAATACTGAATGAATATTATGATGTATACGTGACACAGCCGGATGATGCTAAATGGCGCCTGGATAATATGCATAAGGTATATTTGAAGGATATGAACAGTAAATACGTTTATCCCAATGTATTTATGAGCATTGAGGACACTAACAAAATATCCCAGTATGATACAGATATTAAGAAATATGCAGAACAGAAGAAAGCGGACTGGATTCTGAATGGTGGGATTGAAAAAGAGTGGGACAGCTATCTCGAGAAAATGGAGCAGTATGGCTTGTCAGATTATCTGGCCATCAAACAGAAGTATTTTGATCAGTATCAGGAAAGTCTGGGGGAAAACCAGGGAGATACAAAGTAAAAATATATAGTGATACAGGAGTTTGAAATGAGCGAAAAATTAATAAAAGCAACTCAATTTCAATATGAACAGATGAATCAGATGCCGGAAGGAGAGAAACCTGTTTTTCATGTTTCTGCTCCTATAGGCTGGATTAATGATCCCAACGGATTCTCTGTATATAAAGGAAAGGTGCATCTGTTTTATCAGTATCATCCATATTCTATCTGCTGGGGTCCTATGCATTGGGGACACAGCGTAACAGATGATATGATAAAATGGAAAACAGAGCCGGTGGCTTTGGCGCCGGATCAGGAATATGACAAAAAAGGATGCTTTTCCGGAAGTGCTGTTCAGGCAGGAGACAGGCACGTACTTATTTATACCGGAGTTACGGACGAGGAAAACTCTGATGGAAGTCGGGAAGAAAGACAGAATCAGTGTATCGCTTTTGGCGACGGTATAACATATGAAAAATCAGCGAAGAATCCGATAATCACCGGGGATATGCTGCCGCAGGGATGCAGTCAAATTGATTTTCGTGATCCGAAGATCTGGGAAGAGGACGGAAAATATTATTTGATCGTTGGAAATAAAAGTGAAAAATATAAAGGACAGGTGGTATTGTTTTCCAGTTCAGACCTGGAAAAATGGAAATTTGAAACCATTCTGGCTGAAAATACATCGGGAAAAATCGGATGCATGTGGGAATGTCCAGACTTTTTTGAACTGAATGGAACTCATATTCTGATCTGTTCTCCACAGAATATGACCGCAGAGGGATTTGAGTTTCATAATGGACACAATTCTCTGTATTTTTCTGGAAGGTATGAGAAACAGAGTCACACATTTATAAAAGATGCACCCAGATCACTGGACTATGGACTGGATTTTTATGCGCCACAGACAACCTGTCTTCCGGATGGAAGGAGAGTCATGATCGCCTGGATGAAGTCATGGGATTCTAGTGTGATTTCTGATGGACAAAGCTGGCAGGGAATGATGACGCTGCCAAGAGAACTAGAGTATATAAACGGAACTCTTTTTCAGAAACCCATAAGGGAATTGGAAAAATATCACAAAAATCCTGTTTTCTATAAAGAAGCGGAAATTAACCATAAAACAGAACTTCCGGGAATCCGGGGCAGAATACTGGATATGACAGTGGAGATTCCCGGGGAAGATTATGAAGAGTTCCGGATCGATCTTGCACATAATGAGTCTTATACAACTAGTTATACATACTACAGGAAGCAGGGAATACTGGAAATAGACAGAACCTACTGTGGAATAAACAAAGATGTTGTATGCCAGAGAAAAATGAAGATACAGGATATGGAAAAAGATCTGCAGCTTCGCTTTATATTGGACCGCCAGTCCATAGAATTGTTTGTAAACGAGGGACGGCAGGTAAATACAACGGCAATTTGTACACCTCAGGAAGCAGAACAGATTGTATTTTCATGTGACAGAAGTATAAAAATAAATATTCAGATGTATGAAATAGCATAATAACTTAAATATAAAAATCTCAGATTTCGGGTAAAAGGTATCCCCCAAATCTGAGATTTTTTATGGAACAAAGAGTTATTTTATGCGCTCAGGCATCCTCCGCCAGGATAGTACCGCCGCCAAGTACGGTATCCCCATCATAAAAAACTGCAGCCTGGCCGGGAGTAACGGCTCTCTGAGGTTCCTGGAAAGTAACGCGGATCCGGTTTTCGCCAATCTGTTCAATAGTGGCTGGCTGCTCCGGCTGGCGGTAACGGGTTTTTACCTTACACTGGACAGGTCCATCCAGATGATCCCAGGGAATCAGATTAATATCCCCCACCAGACAGGAGGAGGACATAAGGTCATCTTTTCCTCCAAGGATCACCTGATTGTCTTTCAGGGATTTGGCACAGACATAAAGAGATTCCGGTGCGGAAATGCCCAGACCTCTTCTCTGGCCGATTGTGTAATGGATGTGTCCTTTATGGGTTCCCAGAACCTTGCCCTCTTTGTTGACAAAATTTCCGGGTACAGAGGTTTGTCCGGTATATTCCTCGATAAAGGAAGCGTAATCGCCGTCAGGGACAAAACAGATATCCTGGCTGTCCGGTTTGTTTGCGTTGATAAAGCCCTGCTCCTGAGCAATCTGACGGATTTCAGCCTTGGTATAGGTTCCCAGAGGAAAAAGCGTATGGGCAAGCTGTTCCTGAGTCATGGAG
>URWL01000380.1 GCA_900551465.1 uncultured Blautia sp.
TCGAGCGGAAGCATGGTTAAATGATTCCAAATGTCAACATGTATGTAGTTTTGAATATATAATCCTTAAGACACTGCAGTGTGAAAACACTGCAGTTTTTTTATTGCATGAAACTTTTTCTTCTCTTTTGTTATCTAATAAATGTAAAGAAACAAAAAATTTATATAGCGCGGTATAAATAAAGAAAATCAAAAGACAAAAAGGGGGGATTACCTTGAAATATTTAGTGAAACAGGCCATAAAAGGAGATGCGGATGCATTTCTGGAATTAATGGAACAAAATTCCTTGAATATGTATAAAGTTGCCAGAGCTATTCTGCAAAATGATGAGGATGCGGCAGATGCCATTCAGGATACGATACTTACTTGTTTTGAAAAATTAAACACTTTGAAAAAACCGGAATATTTTAAGACATGGATGACCAGGATTTTAATTAATGAGTGTAATAAGATTCTCAGGCATTATCGTCATATAAAAATGTCTGAATCTATGCCGGAACAGTCTACCCAGGATTCATCTATGGCAGAGATAGAATTTAAACATATGCTTGAACTGGTGGACGAAAAGTACAGAGTTGTGTTGATTCTTTATTATGTATACGGTTTTAAGTTACAGGATATTTCAGAGCTTCTGGGAGTAAATGAGAATACAGTGAAAACCAGGCTTGTCAGGGCAAGAAATCAATTAGGAGAATTGTATTTTGGAGATAGTCAGTCTGTAAAACGTTGTACGGCAGGTGAGAAAGAAGGGATGATTTTATGAGTAAGAGGATAGAATTTTATAACGAAAATCACAGATCCGATAAGAACTTACATGGAAAGGATGAAAACAAAATCAGGGAAATCCTGAATCAGGAATTTTGCCTTCCTGATGTGGTAGATCAGGCAAAATCAGATGCTTTTGAGAAGATACGTGCTAAAGCAGAAACAGGAAAAAAAGATACAAAATCATTAAAAAGAAGAAAGTACAAAACAGTTGCAGGAATAGCTGCAGCAGGAGCTGTTTTCTCGACAATTTGTATTACAAATCCTGCACTGGCAGAAGAGATTCCTCTAATCGGCAGCGTCTTTGCCAGGATTGGGACCTCTCTTGGATTTGCAGGAGATTATGAAAAATATGCTTCAAAACTGGAAGAGCAGACGGAAGATACAGAGGGAGTAAAAACAGAGGATTCCAAGGGGAAAATAGACAGAGAAGACAGTACTTACAGTAAAACTTCAAATGGAATTACAATAACCATGAATGAGGTTTACTGTAACGATACAGCACTCAATCTTGCTTTTACCGTAGAATCAGAAAATCCACTCCCTGATACGATGATAAATGAAAATACCGGAGTACCTGTTGTATATCTGGGATTTGGTACAGAAATGCCACTAAGCTATAATCCTGATTTTAAACTAAACGCCCCTTATCTAGACGGTCAGATAATAGATGCGTATACTTACGCAGGAGTACTGAGAGTTGACCTTGAAGAAACGAATTATAATGACAGTGGATCAGAACAATACTATGAGGCTCAAAAGCAATTCCTGATGGAAAAAGGAGTGGATCAGGATGCTCTGACAGAAGGTGAAATCAGCTTTGAGGAAGCTGCGGATATTCTTGGTATTCCGGAATTTACAGAGGAATATCTTTCTTCGATTGGTATGCCGGATCCGGCAGATTATGATACGACAGTGGAGATTCCAGAGGAATTTACAGTGGGACTGAACATAAAATCTATTCATGGTTATCGTCCTGCAGATCAGCATACAACGCCGGAAATGCCAGGGAAATTGAAAGAGGAATATAATGAGGCATTAGCAGAAAAAGGACTTGATATAAATGATTATGAAAGCTTTACAGAGGAGGAAAAAGAGTTCGTCCATCAGCTTGATACAAAAATGTATAATAAATATATAGAGATTTATCCAGAAATGGCTGAGCCGGATAATGAGCATAATACCTGGAGTATAGAAGGAAACTGGGAATTTTCACTTCCGGTAAAAAAGAATCTGGAAGATACTGTTACAAAAGAAATTAATCTTGTGGATGAAGAGGGGTACGGTGTAGTATCCGTAACAAAAACACCTTTTGAGATTCAGTTAAATGAAGCTACAGGAGGAGATTATATCTGTACCGTTCTGGATGCTGACGGAGAACCGTTATCTTATGGAAATCAGGGAGGTGACGGCAGGATATTTGCTGTAAAAAACAGGAACGTATCAAAAATTTATGTTTATGTATGTGACTGGACTGAGTATATGGATGAATTGAAAGGCTATTACTGGTCAGAAGATTACAAAGAAAAAAAGAAAGAAAAGACTTATAAAGAATATTTGGATGAAAGAGCTGTTCTACATACAGAAGTAGTATTTGAACAGTAAAATAATATTCAGGATTCCATAGAAAATACTTGAAAGCCTCTCTTTTCTATAGTATGATTCCTTCTAGTACGCTTATGCGGAAAGAAGATTTCAAAAGAGAAAAGGGAGGAGGAATCTCATGGAAATGACAAGAACAAAGACAGGTTTCTGGCGAAAATTTGTAGGTGATAAGGCTTTTTATAAGAT
>URWL01000381.1 GCA_900551465.1 uncultured Blautia sp.
GCATATCTGAAAGAAGCATTTCATAAAACAATTCCGCAAATTTAAAAATATTATGTGTGCCAAATACCAGATTTACAAAGGAATATGTTTTTTTAATCTTTTCTACCACATGTGCTTCCTGCATCATACATCCAAAAAGAATGATCTTCATATCCGGATTTTTATCTTTCAGGCTGTGCAGATGCCCAAGACGTCCGTAAACCTTCAGGTTTGCGTTTTCCCGGACAGTGCAGGTATTATAAATGACTACATCTGCTTCTTCATTTTCCTGACGGACATAGCCGATCTCATCCATGATGCCGGCCACTGCTTCTGACTGCTTCTCATTCATCTGGCATCCAAAGGTTGTAAGACAATAGGTCAGAGGACGGCCAAGTGTCTTGATCTTCTGTTCTGTCAGGGCTTTTGCTAACTGGATAAAGGACTGCTGACGGGCAGTCTCTTCCTGGCTTGATGGGATATTTTTTTCGTTTATCATAAATGTATAACTCCTTATCTGTTCTTTTTCAACCTTATATGATACAGGAAAAATTTGATACTGTCAAAACTTATTCTTCATCCTTCCTCCATAGAAAAAATATATTCCAGAGGAACGGTGTGCAGTTGAAAATAAGCCTGTTTAAATCCATTTGAAAGCTTTGCTTTCTCTGTATCCCGATCTTCGTATAAAAACGGAAGTTCAATACGAAAAGAGGGTTGTTTTATTACTTCTGCAAAAAATCTTTCCGGTGAACCTTCTCCTGCGCTTTCATTTCTGCCGGGATTTCTGTTTAGAGTAAAACGCTCTGTCCGAAATCCTGATTCTTTTTGATAGTGTCTGGCAAATCTTGTACTTTTCTGATTTGCAGAAAAAGACTGAGGCTGGCGGTAATACAGGATTCGTTTTCCTGCCTGACAAAAAGATAAAAATCCTCTTCCCTGATATTCCTGAAGGATCCTGATCAGAGCTTTCGTTTCATTTTCACTTGCTGGTTCATGTGCGATCCGATATCGTCGGTAATAGCTTGTGGGAAAATTTTTCTGGATATTCATACCCCGGGCGTTGCAGAAATATTCTTTGCAGGGAGTTTCCTGCATACGCAGCATCTGACGGTAAATTGGATTTCGTATTACAAAATAATCTTTTTCATAGATTTCATAACCATCCGGATTTAATATTGGGATAAAACACAGCTTCCAGTGAGACAGCAGATCTTTTACATCATAGATATTTTCTAATTTCCATCCGCATTCCCAGGCGCGGCAATATTCCTGTACCATCAAAAGAAGACAGGAAGGCATAAGCCTGTCCGTTCCGTTGATCCCACTGACACAAAATATAACTTCTGTTCCTTCACCCATTTCCAACATGGGAATCATTCTTTCATCGTGACTGTTTCCAATCACTCGAAACTGTGTGATCGGGTGGTATCTCTGCGCTGTCTCCCAAAGTGTATAGTAAATCTGTTCATAGGTGAAATCCCCTGTTTCTGTCATGTTTTCCCCAACCCTTCTTTTTATTAGAAATATCAGACAAGTATCCTGATACCAGGATAAATATATGAAAAGAGACAGGCTTTTATACCTGTCTCTTATATTCATTAATCTGCCAGAAGGGCATCTGTCAGATTTCTTCTTTTTTACGTTTTCTTACGATCACATAACCGCCGGCAAGAAGAGAAAGTGCTGCAAGGGCACTCATAGAACCAAGCGGAGTGTTATCTGCAGTATCTGCCGGGTTTCTTTCAGAAGAACCGGTATCCTGTGAAGATGGAGCTTCTGTCGGAGTGAGATCTGCCACAGAACCGGCTCCGGTGCCGTCATAGTTCAGACCATCATCCGGATGTTCATTGTTGTATTCATCAATATAAGCATTCCATTCTTCATCGGTAATTTCCGCAGAACTGAAAGAAGTCTTCATATATTCCACAACATCTGTATCTACCCATTCTTTACCATTATAGGTCTGTTTCCTGAAGAAAACATACAGAGGATAAGTTGCTGCTTCGCGGATTCCCTTTTCCTGAGAGCCAATTCTCCAGGAGTTGTTTTTGGTGCCATTTACAGACATGGACCAGTAAAGAGGAATCCATCTTTCATCATTGCTGACAGGATCCTTATCATTCTGACCGGCTCCTACAACCTGGAAATCATAAAATTTACGCGGGAAGAACTTCAGCGGATTTTCCAGTCCGGTAATCTTGCTCTCTGTTACCTGATATTTTCTTGGGGCACGGGTAGTTACAGTCGGTGTAACCGGAGCCGCAGGACGGCTGTTATTGTTCAGCTTCAGAACCCGGAGCTGAGCAGAGCCTGTGGTAGGTTTTGCAGCTACTACCAGCCATGTTTCTTTTTCCGGAATTTTTTCTGCCTTTACGGTAAATTTCGTATTTGCTTTTGCTTCATTCTTGGCATTGTTTGCATTATACTGTCTCTTAATGTCTTCTGCAGAGGTACCTGCATCTACAAAATAATAATACCATTTACAGTCCTTTGTAGTTGACATTACAGCTGTGGCAGTATTATGATCTACCCACTTCAGTGTTTTGCTCTGATATGTGAGGAAAGAAGGGC
>URWL01000382.1 GCA_900551465.1 uncultured Blautia sp.
TTTCATCATAGCCTGTTTTCATATCGCTGGCGTGAAATTCCACATAGGCGTCATGTTTCTCAGCCTCCTCCAGCGCACTATCATAAACCGTCTGCCAGAATTCGCTTTTTCCGCTTCCTACGATCATTTCATACTGCATATCATAATTGCGGATCTCCTCAGCCTCCTCCAGACCGCTTTTTTTCCATACACTTTTGTAAAAATTATTTGTAAAAAAAAGAAAAAATCCTACTATAAAAATACCCAGCAGGATCAGTCCTGTTTCTTTATTCTCTGGTTGCCGCATTAAGGACTCCCTCCGTTCTTTTGATTTTGCTGTTTTTTCATAATTATCATAAATTATAACTTTTTTCATGGAATTTTTAAACTTCTTTTTTGACCTGTTCATAGCTGCATTTTGATATACTTAAATCTCTCTGCTACATTTCTTGCTCCTGCAGCAGATGTTTAGTTACTGTTTACTTTTCCAAGATATGGCTACAATATAAAAAGTAAATATGCTATAATGATTTATCAACTGTTATATTTATAAAAATAAGAAAGGTCGTTTTCATGAAAAATAAAATTATAAAATGCCTGAAAAAATCCGTGTGTGGTATTTTATGTGCAGCAATGGCTTTTTTGCCGGCATCCTCCGTTTTCGCTACAGGCTATGACGAAACCGGCGCCCCTATTGTAACTGCCACTCCTACGCCTGATCCTCATACAGAATTTTATAACCAGGCGCCCTCTACCGACAATATCCCCGGATGGCCGCAGGGACCTAAGATTGAAGGAGAATCCGCCATCCTTGTAGACATGATCACCGGAACGGTTCTGTATTCAAAAAATGCTGACAAGGTTCAGTACCCTGCCAGCATCACAAAAATTATGACTGCTCTTCTTGCCGCGGAACATTTAGATATGAAAGGCAAACTTGTAATGTCAGAATCTGCCGCCCATGGCATCACCATCAGCGACAGCTCCAGTATCTATGCCGATACTGGCGAAGAACTAACCATGGAACAGGCCATGATGGCTGTAATGCTTCAGTCTGCCAATGAAATGACTCTTGCACTTGCTGAAGAAACTTCCGGCTCCGTAAAAAAATTTGTAGAACTGATGAACCTGAAGGCAAGACTTCTTGGCTGTACGGGAACTCATTTTAATAATCCCAACGGACTTCCCGATGAGCTGCATTACACAACTGCCAGCGATATGGCAAAAATAGCACGTGCCGCGTGGTTCAATCCAACTTTCCGTAAATTTGCTACTACTGCCTATTATGAGATTCCACCTACAAACAAATTTGCAGAAACCCGCTATCTTCTTAATCATCACAAAATGATGAAGGGAAATACACGAGCCTACGACGGCGTCCTTGGCGGAAAAACCGGCTATACGGATGCTGCCGGAAATACACTGGTAACCTATGCACGAAGAGGTAATTTGTATCTTGTTTCTGTTGTAATGAAATCTGTAAATGGTGCCTATTCCGATACAGCAGCACTTCTGGATTACGGTTTTAACAATTTTACCAGATCTGCAGTAAAAACAGAACCATCAGAGATCTCTATATCCTGTCTTCCCTGCGAAAAATATATTCTGAAGGATTATAAGAATTCTGTTTTATTTTACCGGATCCAGCTGCCTTCTGTTACCCTTCCAAATGGTACCGATATCAATACACTGAAGAAAAGCCGTAAATTCAAAAAAAATCCTGCAGGTCTTCCCCTGCTGGAGATTACCTACAGTTTTAACGGCCAGCAGACCGGATTTGCAAGATATTATCAAAAAACTCTGCTATCCGATCTGCTTATCTGAATGATATTTCATATTACGTTTTCTGCGGAGAGAATCCCGCTTCTGGCGGATTTCCTCCGCTTTTTGTTCATTTACAGGTTTCAAAGTCTTTACTGCATAAAACGTATCCTCGTCTGTTTTACGGATCCTGACTTTTCCTTTAATATATCCATGCTCCTGACACTGAGAAATGCTTTCATATATTCTGGAATTATTCATAAACCATCTCAGCCGTCTTTTGGCCGGAAGGTGACAGACCGGACAGCGAGTGCTTGCCACTTCCCGATCTTTTATCACTTTTTCCCGGTCATGAAACTGTCTTGATATATATTTATCATAGGTAGGATATGAAATATAAATTTCTTTTTTCCGATTGTTTGGCGGCTGATAGGTATCTATAGAATAATAAGGAAGTATCTCCGCTATGTCCATCTTTGCAAAAACTCTGGCTGTATATTCCGCATCCTCCAATGCTCTGTGAAAATCCTTTTCTTTTTCAATATCCAGACAGTCAATGGCATATTCCAGACTTCTTCTCAGCTTAATGTTTTCATGAAACCAGCTGAACAGCTTCTGGATATCATAATAGATCACCGGACCGGGAAGAAGCTCCAGGAGACTGTAATATCTCATATTTCTCTGAAGTTCCATCAGATCCTGCATCCCCCAGGTACAGAACACAAAATCCTTCCCGCACCAGTCCAGAAACTCCTGGACAGCCTGCGGAAACAGTTCTCCATTCATAAGTTCTTTATAATCCACA
>URWL01000383.1 GCA_900551465.1 uncultured Blautia sp.
TGCATCTCCTGCAGATAAATCCACTTTTAATTTTTCTACATGATCTGTATATGGCATATAAGTGTATTCGATTTTGATATCTGGGTGCTCTTTTTCAAATTGTTCAATCATTTCATATCTATATTCCTCTTCACCCGGATTCCATGATTGAACGCGTACTACCGTCTGTTCACCTCCTTCCGTTTCTCCTGCAAAGGTTGGAACTGCTGATATAGATATCAACATCACACTTGTTAATAAGATACTGACTACTTTTTTCTTCATATTTTTTCTCCTTTCATAAGAAAAATATCTCCGTTTCCATCTGCCTATACGTTACCATTTTACGCAAAAACAAAATAGTCAGTTTTTATATATTTATGTGTCATTATTTTAGTTTTTAGACAATAATATATATTTTCATTTATGTACTACTATAAAACATTAGCTGGTATCGTTAGATACCAGCTAATGTTTTATAGTAGTACATAATAATATTCTATATTTATATCGTGCCTTTATGTGCACCATCCGCTTTTTATGGTTCCTTTTTTATCTGGTTCCGAAGATACGGTCTCCCGCATCACCAAGTCCCGGGCAGATATATGCATTTTCGTTGAGTTCACGATCCAGATGACCAACATAGATCTGAACATCCGGATGAGCCTTATGCAGGCGCTCCAGACCTTCCGGAGCAGCAATGATAAACATGCATTTAATGTTCTTTCCGCCATGCTCTTTGATAAAATCAACCGCAGCTACTGCAGAACCACCGGTTGCCAGCATTGGATCTGTAACAACGATCAGTCTCTGGTCAATAGGATCCGGGAGTTTACAGTAATATTCATGTGGCTCATGTGTTTCCGGATCTCTGTAAAGACCAATGTGACCGATCTTAGCAGAAGGTACCAAAGTTGTGATACCATTGACCATTCCAAGTCCGGCACGAAGTACAGGTACAACCGCAAGCTTCTTTCCTGCGATCATAGGGGTCATACAGGTTTCCAGAGGAGTTTCCACCTCCACATCTTCCAGGGGAAGATCTCTCAATGCTTCGAATCCCATAAGAACTGCAATCTCCTCGATCAGCTTACGAAATTCATTTGTTCCGGTACGCTTGTCTCTCAGCAGTGAAATTTTATGCTGAATCAGCGGATGTTCCATAATATATACGTTTTCCATAGTAAACCTCCGTTATTTTCCTATAAAAAATGACTTATCGATGGAAAACAAATTTTTATTTTCCTTCGATAAGTCATATTATACCCTATTTTATAATGTTCTTCTACAAAAATCTACAGAATCCTCTAAAATACTTTTAAAATTTCAGATATACAGACACCGTTTGGGATTCTCAGCCCACTCTTCCTGGAATCTTCTTTCTTACAGCGCCCTTTGTCTGCTCCTGGATCAGCCGGAATTCATCCATATACATCACAAATGACATCAGCATACAGACTCCAACTGCCCCAACCAGAATATTCGCTGTCGAAGAGGGAAGCCTGGACGATGCAAACAAAATCAGCCCCACCACGTAGGAAATCATAGTATTCAGCCTGCCATGCCAGCGGACCATTTGATTTTTATCCGCATCCAGCATATATTTCCACCCAAGAACAAGAGTGTAGCTTTCCTTAATAAAGAAAAGCATCAAGATAAGCTTTGCCAGAGAATATCTTGGAACCAGACATGCCAACAGTACAAACTGCATCACCTTATCTGCAACAGGATCCAGAAGTTTACCGATTTCGGTTACTCGCCCTGTGCTTCTTGCAATCCTGCCGTCCAAAATGTCGGTAGCAATTACAACCAGAAGCAGCAACGCCAGCAGAGATTTTTCGCCGCGCATATTATGACGCTGAAGCATTGCCATAAATGCCAGTGCAAGAATCAGACGTCCTGCGCTTAAAAAATTAGGGATCGTAAAAATTTCTCTCACGGTAAACATTTTTTCAAACTTCTCCAGGTTCTCCGGAATAATCCGATAGAACACCTGATAACAGATCACATTCAGGATCAGAGCTGTTACTACATCTTCCACGCTGTGCTGCTTCAGGAACATAGTAGACAGCACGATCGATACTGTGATAATAATATTTCCTGCAGTAAAGATCCGGTTCTGTCTGCATTTTTTATTATTGAGAAGGGCTACACAGCAGGCAACTGCATTAAAGACATGCATACTGGGAAAAATATTGGTAGGCGTATCGATCAGATACAAAAACTGCACTGCCTGAATAAACGGACTTCCACCTTCCAGTACAGGTCTCAGATCCTGACCATTGGGATACACATAGGAAATGATCAGGAAGAGCGTCATGCCTACAGCCAGAGTTCCCATGTACTGATAATATTCTTTCTTTCCCGGACTTCCAAGGGCAAAATAAAGTACGCTGCCCAGAACCACAAAATACCATAATACATATGGGATAATAAAATACTCGCAGAACGGAATCTTATCATCCAGAAAAGTGTGGATAAGGTGTGTCTCTACAGGAATCCTCTCCACCAGCATAAAGGAAATCATATAAAAAATTCCATATGCAGGAATAATCCACAAATGTTT
>URWL01000384.1 GCA_900551465.1 uncultured Blautia sp.
AGCCTTCCGGGATCTTTGACGTAGATGAGTTTTTTGATGCCCTTTATGAGGAGCCGCTGGACCGCTGGTATGAGATTGGGAATGTGATCGCAGTGGTAGACGGGGGACTGGAAGAAAAGCTTTCGGATCAGGCAGAATATCTGCTGGCATCAGAGGCGGCGTCCGCAGGCTGTGTGGTGCTGAGCAGATGCGATGAGGTTTCAGAAGAACAAAAAAGAGCAGTGACAGAGCATCTGGAGCGGGCAATAAAAAATGTCCGCTGCAGACGAACATTTGAGGGAGAGATTCTTTCAAAAGACTGGGAAAAACTGACTGATCAGGATTATGACCGGCTGCTGAAGTGCGGATATCACTCCACAGCCTACGAAAAAAAGCATTTTTCAGAGGAAAAATTTACTTCTCTTTATTTTATGAACCTTTCATTTACGGCAGAAGAACTGGCTTGCAGGGCGGAAAAAATTATGGCTGAACCGGAATGCGGTTCTGTTTTTCGAATCAAAGGATTTGGCAAAAACAGGGAGGGACAGTGGATGGAAGTGAATGCTGCCCGTGGAAAAGCCATTCTCCGGCCGATAAGTGAAGGTCAGGAAGTTTTGATCGTTATCGGTGAAAAACCTGTAAAGGAAAAAATCGAAGCATATTTTGCAGAATGAGAGTTCATAGACACGTGTTTTTATGAATGACAGTTAAATTTTTTGCTTTTTACTTAATATCTGTTCAGTTGTGAGAAGATGTTCTCTCTGCTATGATAAAAGCAGCAGAGGCCGATGCGAAAAAAGCAAAGGAGAGCATTTATGAGAATAGGTGAAGTTATCAGAACATACAGAAAAAACAGAAATATGACTCAGGAGGAAATGGCGAGACGCCTTGGCGTTACTGCTCCGGCGGTAAATAAATGGGAGAACAATGTTTCTCTGCCGGATATTACGCTTCTTGCTCCAATTGCAAGGGTACTGGAGACAACGCCGGATACGCTGCTGTCTTTCCGGGAGGAGCTTACACAGGAAGAGGTTAATGTGATCGTTCAGGAGGCGGACGGAAAATTTCAAAAGGTCAGTTTTGAGGAGGCTTTTGATTTTTGCAGGAAAAAGATCTGTCAGTATCCCGGATGCAGCAGGCTGATCCTTCACCTTGCCATGGCGCTGGACGGCTGGAGGATCCTGAAGGGAATCCCGGATTCGGAAAAAATGAAAGAATGCGACCGGGAGATCCTGGGATGGTATAAGCAGGCGCTGGAAAGTGAGGATTCAGAAATCCGGGAGAAGGCGGCTGACGCACTGTTCAGTTATTATTACCGTAATGAGGATTATGAGAAGGCAGAAGCCTGTCTGAAATATTTTTCCCGGATGGACCCGGTGAAAAAGATTCATAAGGCACAGCTCTGTGAAATAAGGGGAGACCGAAGCAGTGCCTTTAAAGAATATGAAGAACTGCTTTTTCAGACAAACAACGTAGCGGAAATGACTCTGGGCGGTATATTTATGCTGGCAGAAAAGCATGGGGATTTTCAGAAAGCCAGAATGATCACAGAAAAAATGACAGGTCTTGCCGAGCTTTTTGAAACCGGAGAATATCATAAGGTTTCTGCGCAGATGCAGATTTCCCTTATGGAAAATGACAGAGAAAAAGTCAGAGATTGTATGAAAAAATTAATAGATGCCGTAGAGGAAATGGATGCATGCAGAACTTCGGCGCTGTATGAACATATGGAATTTAAGGAGCTGAGTCCGGAATTTGCAGACCAGATGAAAGCTATTTTATCCGAAAGCTTCCGAAAGGATCCGGTATACGGCTTCGTATTTGAGGAGGAATAACCGTGGGAAAACACACAAAAATTTTATTTACAGATCTGGATGGTACGCTTTTAAACGATCAGAAGGAAGTCACTGCAGGAAATCAGGCTGCTATTGACCGGGCTCTGGAACAGGGGCATAAGATTGTGGTAACAACAGGAAGACCCCTTGCCAGCGGCGTTCATATTGCAGAACGGATCGGACTTACCAGAGAAGGCTGTTATGTGATTGCATTTAACGGCGGTCAGATTTATGATCCTTTTCATAAAAAGACCATTTACGGAAAAACAATTTCAACAGAAGTGGCAAAGCCTTTATTTCAGGAAGCATTGAACAGAGGACTTCATGTGCAGTCCTATTCTGATACCAGTGTGCTTGCAATGGAGGACCGCCCGGAGCTGCATTATTATATAGACAGATCCACGATATCTTATGAGATCGTGCCGGATGTGGATGCGGCATTTCCTTTTGATCCATACAAGATACTTCTGGTAGGACTGGACAACCGCCCGGACCTGGAAAAATACCAGAGAGAATGTGTGGATCCGCTGAAGGGAACTGTGCGAAGCTTTTTTTCTACAGAGTATTATCTGGAGGTGGCGCCGGAAGGTGTGTCAAAAGGATTTGCAGTAAAATGGATGTGTGATTATCTGGGTATCCCGCTGGAAAATTCTGTGGCGGCCGGGGATGCACCTAATGATGTGGAAATGCTCCAGGCGGCCTATGTGGGGGCAGTTATGTGCA
>URWL01000385.1 GCA_900551465.1 uncultured Blautia sp.
TATGCAGTATGGATACCGTATTGTAGAAGACATGATCAGCGGTCTGTCCCATTTCATGGAAGACCATGGAATTGATAAATTGTCTGATCTGGTAGGCGTGGCTCTGCCGAACATCGTACCTGCTGATGACATCGACCGTACTTTCATCCTCTATCCGGATTTCAATAAGGATAAGTGTGTGGGATGCGGAAGATGCTATGTATCCTGCTTTGACGGCGGACATCAGGCCATTACATGGGATGAAAAAGAGAGGAAGCCGGTTCTCAATGAAGATAAGTGCGTCGGATGCCATTTATGCCTGAATGTCTGTCCGGTTATGGACTGCATTACCCCTGGAAAGGTTGAGATGAAGCCGGGAGTTAAAGACCATGAAGTGAAAATAAAAACCATGTATGAGTAAAGCATAAGTCAGATTGGGGGACAATCATATGAAAAAATTCGACTTAGTGATCAAGAATGGTACTGTTGTGACAGCTTCTGATATGTTTTCTGCGGATTTAGGTGTGAAGGACGGAAAGATCGCAGCCATTGCAGAAAATATAGAAGCAGATGCAGATGAAGTGTTTGATGCTGCAGGAAAGCTGGTACTTCCGGGAGCACTGGACGTACACACTCACCTGGCAATGCCGTTCGGCGGTACGATTTCTTCAGACAGCTATCTTTCAGGAACCAGGGCCGCTGCCTGCGGAGGAGTCACAACGGTCTTTGATTATCCGGTTCAGCATACCGGAGAAACAATCCGCGGAGTCATTGCAGAGAAAAAAGCTGTTCTGGAGAAAGAAGCATGTGTGGACTTTGCTTCCCACTGCTGTATCACTGATCTTTCTGACGGAGCGATCATTGAGGAGATGGAAGAGGCCGTAAAAGAGGGAATCACAAGCTTTAAATGCTTCCTGGTGTATAAAAAAGAGGGATGGATGGTAAGCGACGGAACTCTTGCAAAGCTGATGCTGCGCGCGAAGGAACTGGGAGCCATGATCAATGTGCATGCTGAGAATCCGGATCTGATTGATATGTATACAGAGCAGTTCTTAAAAGAAGGCAAGACGAGTGCTTGGTATCATTACATGAGCCGGCCGGAATTTGTGGAGGCTGAGGCAGACAAAAGAGCTGTGCACTGGTCAAGGCATTTGGATGCGCCGCTGTATCTGGTGCATATGGCGGATAAGGAAGGCCTTGAAGCCTGTATTCAGGCAAAAGAAGAAGGGGCACCGGTATTCGTGGAGACTTGTCCGCAGTACCTGGAATTCACCTGTGACGTTTATAAGAGAGAGGACGGACGCAACTTTGTATGCTCCCCTCCGATCAAAGGCCAGGAAAGCCAGGATGCACTGTGGAAAGCGATAAAGAACGGTTCCATTGATACGGTGGCAACGGATCACTGCCCGTTCCAGAGCTATGAGAAAGACTGGGGCAGGGATGATTTCACCAAAATCCCGAACGGATGCTCAGGAATAGAGAACTTATATCCATATATGCTGGATGCGGCAAACTCCGGAAAAATATCTTTTTCAAGGGCAGTAGAGCTTTGCTCCACGAACCCTGCGAAGATTTTCGGATGTGACCAGAAAGGTTCGATTGCAGTCGGTAAGGACGCAGATATTGTTATTTACGACAAGGATAAAGATTTCACGATCAGTGTTGATACAATGCATTCAGATTGTGACCACACGATCTGGGAAGGTAAGAAACTTCACGGATATCCGGTTCGCACATTCCTCCGCGGAAATGTAGTGTATGCAGACGGAGAGTTTAAGGGAACTCCCGGAATGGGCAGGTTTGTGAAACGGAGCCCCAGAAAACTGAAATAAAAAAGAGAGGGTACCATGGGCAAGGCAGTGACTAGAAAAGAAGCGGAACAGATGCTTGAAAATGCATTGGAGATCGGCGCACGTATGCTGATCTCCGGTGCAGAGATCAGCCGCGTGGAAGATTCCATCCTTAGAATCTGCACGGCTTATGGATCTGAACGGACTGAGGTGTTTTCTATTACGTATACAATTGTTGCCACTATTTCCTCCAAGAATTTCGGTATCATAACCCAGTCCAGGAGAATCCATGGTTCAGCGTTTAACCTTCAGGAGCTGAAATATCTGAACAACCTGTCCCGGAATGTGTGTGAGAACCTTCCGGACATGGATGAGGTTAGAAGGGATCTGAAACAAATCCATGAACTGCCCAGGTATACCAACCGGCAGGGCATGCTCATTTATGCATTGATATCATCTGCTTTTACCCTGTTTTTCGGAGGGACACTGCTGGATGCTGTGATTTCTGCGGCCATAGGAGTCATGATCAAGGCTGTGGAAATCCCTTTGAAAAACATGAAGATGAACCGGTTTCTGGTCTCATGTCTGTGTTCGCTGGCAGCAGCGGCGCTGGCAGTCATGGCGGCGCGTACAGGCATTGGCTGTTCCTCTGATAAGATCAGTATCGGCAATGTGATGATCCTGATTCCGGGGCTTATGTTCACGAACTGTATCCGGGAGATGATATCCGATAATTTTTTATCCGGCCTGACCCGTTTTGGAGA
>URWL01000386.1 GCA_900551465.1 uncultured Blautia sp.
GTGCATCCACCCGTGTGTGGTCTGGTATTTAAAAAGAAAAAGGAGTGTCCGATGGACTACATCAGAGAAGTATTTAAAGAAAAAAGATATCTGCCTGTGATGATCGCAGCATCAGCGGTAGCAGAAACAGTTTTGTTTTATGTATATGGATATCACTGGATGAAAAGCGTCCGCTATATTCTTTTGACGTTTTTTTTAATTCTGCTTGGCTTTATAGACTCTAAAAAAACAATCATACCAAATAAAATTCTGGTGGCAATGTTTGCATTTCGCGGGATTATTCTTATGGGAGAGATCACAGTGGTTTCGTCCTGGAGGACAGAAATGGTGAAATCTGCATTTGGTGGAATGGCGATCGGCTTTATTATATTTCTTATGGCATGGTTTTTGTCCAGGAGAAGTATTGGATTGGGCGATGTGAAACTGGCAGCAGTAATCGGATGGTACTTGGGAGGAGCGTTGATCTGGTTTGATCTGTTGTTCTGCCTGACTCTTGCATCAGTTTTTTCGCTTGTTCAGATTTTTCGTAAAAAACTGACAATGAAGGATTCGATTCCTTTGGCACCATTTTTTTCAGTGGGGACGATACTGATCTTGCTATTAGGATTTTGAGGTGAAAAATCATGAAAAAGTTGATGATAGCTGCAATGGTGATTCTTTTGGGTCTGTCTTGGTGGGTTACTTTTTCAGCAGTAACAGAAAAACCCATGGAGTATCGAAGGCATTTGGCAGAGGCTCAGAAATATGAGGACAAAGGAATTTATTATGATGCGGTGTTAGAGTATCAGAAAGCGTTGGAATTTAATCCGGATAACGCAAACATATATTTGAAGATCGCAGAAAATTATAAAAGCCTTCAGGATGAGACATCCTTTATTCAGGCCTGTAATGATGCGATTGAGATTGGAAAAGACAATGAGCAGGCTGTTTTGATCCTTGTGGACTACTATTTGGAAAAAGGGGAACGGGAAAATGCAATTGCCCTTTTGAAGACGCAGATAGAAGAAAGTAGTATAAATGGTTCTTTGCGTGCAAAATTAAGCTCTCTGGCAGGAGGCTTCCGCTATCTTGGAGAGGAGTATGACAGCATATCGAATACATGTGCATCCTGTATGATGGTTCAAAACGGGGAAGAAATGGGCATAATTGATGAGGCAGGAAACCCAGTGATCCGGACAGAGTATGAAAACATCGGCCTTTTTGGAGAAAATGGTTTTGCACCGGTGAAAAAACAGGGAACCTGGTATTACATAGACAAAAATAATTATAAAAGAAGACAGCCGGATGAAGCTTATGAATTTCTGGGCACCTGCAGCAATGGAGTTATTGTGGCAGAAAAAGATGGAAAGTGGGGATATTTAAGCGAAGATTTTAAAAAGATGACTGAATTTGAATATGATGGAGCTACATCTTTTTTAAACGGAATTGCCGGAGTAAAAAAAGGGAATAAATGGGCTTTGATTCATGAAGACTTTCATCCATTTACAGATTTTGGATTTGATGAGATTGTTTGTGATGAATGGGGATTTTGTTCCAGAAATGAAGTTGTATTTGTAAAAATCGGAGAAAAATATCATTTGATTAACAAGGATGGAATACAGATCGGAGAATCTTATGATTCGGTAATGCCGTTTGTTTCCGCAGATCCCGCTGCGGTGATGCAGGCTGGCAAATGGGGCTTTGTTTCTTCAGAAGGCAAACGAGTACTGCAGGGAGCTTTTGAAAATGCAGGGAGCTTTTCAGAAATAGGATATGCACCTGCCAGTTCAGGAGAAAAATGGGGATTTATCAAAGAAAATGGGGATTTTGTCATAGATCCACAATTTGAAGGAGCAAAGGCTTTTAATCAAAATGGTATTGCTCCTGTGAAGGAAAATGGAAAATGGCGGCTGATACAGCTGGATATTTATTAGGAGGAGAAGAAAAATGAAATTTGAGTATGACTTTGCCGGAAGACATTCTTTATTTAGGTATTATTCCAGCCAGAATGAAGTTTTGGATAAGGAGACCTGGAAAATTATAGAAAGTAAGTCTGCAAACAGGAATCTTCTTCCTGTTACACTGCACAGAGAGGGAGAACACTGTGTATTTACTTATGATATTTCCGGCACGGTGAATATGATGGCCTGGAGAGAAGACCTTATACAGGAAGAAAGGGATCGTCTCGAGGATAAAATTCAAAAAGCTGTTTCGAATCTGACAGAAAAAGGAATCCCTCATTCGGAAATAATGATGGAGAAACGGTATATGTATGCGGAGATTGCTACTGGAGAAGTGAAACTGGTGTGTATTCCTGTAAAGCAGGAAGAAAAGAAATCATCGGATCCGTTTAAAATTTCAGAATCCGAAAGGCTGCCGCTGATTCCGCCAGAGCCCAAAGGGAATCTGTCGGATGAGATTTTTGAAATGAAAGCCGACAGCTTCAGTCAGCAGCCATGGAGAGATGTTATATCGGAAACAGAAGAGAAGCCTTGGGAAAAGGGAGAAGCTGTAGAACTGCCAGCAGAAGAGAAGCC
>URWL01000387.1 GCA_900551465.1 uncultured Blautia sp.
GTTTGGATTCATGCCGCCTAAAGGAGTCAGCTTCAAAGTTCCCTGATCTGTAATGGAGGAAACCATGGCGCCCAGGGTATCCACATGACCGGTAAGGAGGATAGGACCTTCGGAAGGATCTGATACAGTTCCTGTTCCTTCTGAAATCTGTACCAGTACACCTCCTTTTGTGGTACGCTGAGGCTGGTAGCCCATTTCTCTGTAAGTTTCCAGCAGCCAGTCTGTTACATTTTTGGTATAGCCGGAGGGACTGTCAATAGACAGAAGCTTCTGCGCCTGTTCCAGGATATATTCTGTGTAGTCTTTCATGTTGTTTCTCCTTTGTGAAATAATAATCTGAGTTTATTATAAAAAAAAACAGCTTTCAGGTCAATTGTAAAAAAAACTTGTCATTTACTATATAAAAGTATATAATAAAAATCGAAAATTAAATGAAGCAGACGGGAGCTTGTATGACAGGCTGAGAGGAAGGTATGACCTTCGACCGATAACCTGATTTGGATAATGCCAACGTAGGGATGCCTGAGCATAAGTGTATGTATAACGGGAAATTACCGAAATTGGTAATTTCCCGTTTTTTTCTTAACAGGCAGGACAGTCAGGGCTCATCAGGAAAAGAGGTGAAAATTTTGGTAAAGATAAATGGAGAAGAACTGTCGGTACAGGGACAGACGGTAGCAGATTATTTGGAAAAAACAGGATACTGCACCCCCCGGGTGGCAGTTGAAAAAAACGGAGAGATACTGCCGAAGGCGGAATACGACAGTACTGTTCTGGAAGATGGAGACGTTATAGAAGTAGTGAGCTTTGTTGGAGGAGGCTGAAATGATACCCACAAAAGCGGATATGTACAAAGCGCTTGAAGAACGTCATGGAAAAGAACTTCAGAAGAAATTTGCGTCTGCATCAGTAGCGGTCTGTGGCCTGGGCGGCCTCGGTTCCCATATTGCATTTGCTCTTGCCCGTGCAGGGATAGGCCGATTGCTCCTGATAGACTTTGACAGGGTGGATATTACAAATCTGAATCGTCAGCAGTACAAGGCGGATCAGATCGGACTGGACAAGACAGAGGCGCTTAAAGAAAATCTGAAGGAGGCTGCGCCTTATGTACAGATAAAAACTTATTGTAAAAAGCTGACAGAAAAAAATATTCCGGAGCTTTTGGATGAAGCAGACATTATCTGTGAAGCATTTGACGACCCGGAATGCAAGGCTGTTTTGACTGACACGGTGCTTAACCGTATGAAAGGAAAATATCTGGTGGCAGCGTCCGGGATGGCAGGACTTGGAAGTGGAAATATTATCTGTACCCGGAAGATCACAGAGAATTTTTACCTGTGTGGAGACGGGGTCAGTGAGGTGTCAGAGGAGATGGGGCTGTTTTCTGCCAGAGTGATGCTCTGTGCAGCTCATCAGGCGCATATTGTTTTGCGGATATTGGCAGGAGAACATGATGCATAAAAGCGAACAGATAAAAATACAAAGCTTGCAGGAGGAGAAACAAATATGAAGGACGATAAGCTGATCATTGGTGGACATGAATTTCATTCCCGTTTTATTCTGGGATCAGGGAAATACTCTCTGAAGCTGATTGAAGCGGCTGTCAAGGATGCGGGGGCAGAGATTATTACATTGGCTGTCCGCCGTGCAAATACAAAAGAACAGGAAAACATTTTGGATTATATTCCGGAAGGAGTAACCCTTCTTCCAAATACCAGCGGTGCAAGAACGGCAGAGGAAGCAGTGCGTATTGCCTGTCTTGCAAGAGAACTGGGATGTGGAAATTTTGTAAAGATCGAGATCATGCGGGATTCCAAATATCTTCTTCCGGATAATCAGGAAACGGTCCGTGCTACAGAAATGCTGGCTGAGAAAGGATTTGTGGTACTTCCGTATATGTATCCGGATTTATATGCGGCTCGTGATCTGGTCAATGCCGGAGCAGCTGCAGTTATGCCGCTGGCCTCTCCTATCGGATCTAATAAAGGGCTTGCTACAAAAGATTTTATCCAGATTCTGGTAGATGAGATAGATCTTCCTGTTATTGTAGACGCAGGAATCGGAAAGCCCTCTCAGGCCTGTGAGGCAATGGAGATGGGTGCGGCAGCTATTATGGCAAATACTGCACTTGCCACAGCCGGAGATCTTCCGCTGATGGCAGCTGCATTTCGTCAGGCAATTGAGGCAGGACGGAAAGCATACCTTTCCGGACTTGGAAGAGTTCTTACCAGAGGAGGCTCTGCCTCGGATCCGTTAACAGGATTTCTCAGAGATTAAGGGGTGTAACTATGGAAAATCAGTTTTTTATCGATTCTGAATTCCTTTCAGAAAAGGCACTGGAAAAAAAACATCGTCTGGAAACAGACCCGTCTTTTCGGAAAAATCATATGGAATACCTCCCGGGAATGGAAAGGATTCAGTCAGACGTATGTGAAAATGTCATAAAGCATATGGAAGAGTATGATTATACCCGGTATACAGCTGCAGATGTAAAGACAGCCCTGGAAC